>WGDG01000070.1 GCA_015493425.1 Sulfurovum sp. | reverse complement strand
TCTTGAGTCATCGAGTGAAACTTCTTGAGGTGTTGTTACGGTAATACCTGCAGTCACCGGTACAGACTGTGCCAGTGTCAGCTGTGCGTCACCTGTTCCCGGAGGCATATCGATAACCAGTACATCCAGCTCCGACCAGAGAATGTCTCTAAGGAACTGCTCGATGGCTTTCATGATCATCGAACCTCTCCAGATCAGAGACTGTCCAGGCTCCATCAGTGACCCCATAGACATCACTTCCACACCGTAGGCTTTCAGTGGCAGTACCTTGTTGCCCTGAATTTCGGGTTTTTGATCTTCAAGACCCATCATACGGGGAATGTTGGGACCGTAGATGTCTGCATCGAGCAGTCCTACTTTTTTGCCCTGCATTGCCATCGCGATCGCAAGGTTGACTGAAGTTGTCGATTTACCGACCCCTCCTTTACCGGAAGAGACCATGACAAAGCTCTTGACGTGCGGTGCAATATTCTTACCGCTGACAGAGTTACTCATCTGCTTTGGCGGCTGTGGCGCTTTGATGTTGATGTCAATGTTCTCAAATCCCGCTTTCTTCAGCTCCGTTGTCGCTTCATCGGTCAGCTGCGCTTTGACCTCATCGGCAGAAGAAGTGATGTCGATCGTCAGTGAAACGTTCTTTCCCTCTACCTTGATATCTTTTACAAATCCAAAGGTTACGATGTCTTTCGTAAACCCCGGATAGGTTACATTTTTCAATGCTTCCAGTACGGTTTCCTGTGTCATATACTGACTCCTCAATAGAAAATTTGATACCTGAGTTATACCACCCCAATCTTAAACGAGGTTGAATTTCAGGCTAATTCGGATAAATTTCATCCCATTTCTAAAATATCTTGATAGCGTGTGTAAAAAAGCATAAATGTGTACTAAAGAAACTATCAAGCTATCTGGGAGTATAATCCGTTACAATTTGATACACAAAGAGGTATACCTTGGCTGAAACGACCCTTGTTCTGCTTGGTGCAGGCAGCTCATCCCGTTTTAAAAGTAGTGTTAAGAAACAGTGGCTCTACAGTGGAGACAGACCACTTTGGCTTGCCGTAGCCGAACACTTTGCGGGTATATCTGCATTTGCAAAGATCATCATCGTCTCGACTGCTGAAGAAACAGCTTATATGAAACATTTTGCCCCCTTCCATTACGTTACCGGCGGTGACAGCAGACAAGCCTCGCTGCGCAATGCACTTGAAGCAGTGGAAACCCCCTATGTCCTTGTCAGTGACATTGCCCGCTGCTGCGTACCTGAAACAATGGTAACACGTATCCTTGACGCTAAAGAGAGTGCAGACTGCATTGTCCCTGTACTTCAAGTCAACGATACCCTCTATATGGATGATGCCCCCATCGACCGCGAAAAGGTGCGCATTATCCAGACACCGCAGCTGAGCCGTACCGAACTGCTTCGCAAAGCGCTTGCAACCGAAACGCTCTTTACCGATGACAGTTCGGCCATTGTTGCCACAGGCGGCACTGTCGCCTTTGTCGAAGGCTCTCCTCTGGCACATAAGCTCACACGCATCGAAGACCTCGACAAACTCCCTTGCATCGAAGCACCCGCTTCCCGTACCCTGACCGGATTTGGCATCGACATCCACCCCTTTGAAGCAGACAAAGAGATGAAACTCTGCGGAGTTTCCATCGATGTAGACTACGGCTTCAAGGCTCACAGTGACGGCGATGTTGCTATCCATGCACTCATCGACGCACTGCTCGGTGCAGCAGGTATGGGCGACATTGGTGAGCTCTATCCGGATACTGAAGCAGCTTATGCCGGTGCAGACTCGACAAAGCTGCTTGACGATACCGTTTCACGTATCCGTGCCTACGGCTTCGAAATCGGCAATGTCGATATGACCATTTTGGCACAGGCACCACGTCTGCTGCCCTACAAGGCACAGATGCGTACAACACTGGCTGCTCTGCTCGGTATTCCGCCCAACAGAGTCAACATTAAGGCCACTACGGCTGAAAAGATGGGATTTGTCGGACGTAAAGAGGGGGTTACGGTGCATGCCGTAGCAACCCTGACCTATTTCAACTGGAAAAAATCACTTAACGGAACAGCATTATGAAAATCATTATTGTAGAAAATGAACTCTATCTAGCACAAAGCATTGCATCAAAACTGGCCGAAAACGGTTTTGAAACGGAGATTTACAGCTCCATCAAGGAAGCAATGGCAAGCAACGGCGATGTCTACCTGCTTTCAACCAACCTCCCCGGACAGAACGTGACACCGCTTATTACCCAGTTCAAGGACAAGATTATCATTTTGATGGTTTCATACATCAACAATGACACTGTGGGAGAACCGCTTAAACTGGGAGCCAAAGACTACATTGTCAAACCGTTCATGATTGAAGAGCTGCTTAGGAAGATCGAACACTACCAGGAGTATCAGGAGCTCAAAAAGCACACCCGCCTCTACCAGGAATATATGGAAAACCTCCTCAAGGAGATAGAAACCGATTTCGATGTCGATACGCTCTCCACACCGTTGGTCATACAGACAAACTACCAACGGCTTGCCGACAAGGTGGTCTTTGAGTATGCACACAAGAACGACCGTCTGCTGACCTTCATTCCCCTTGGCAACAAGGAGTGGAAGGAGAAGCTCGAACAGGCAAGCTCCAAGTCACTGCTCTATATTACCGAGATACACACCCTCAAAAAAGCCGACAGAGAGTTTCTGCTCGATGAACTCAAAAAATACGATTTCATCCTCTCAACGACATCAGAACTTGATAGTGATTTCAATACCATAGAACTCAACACCGATTCGAAACTCTACGACCAGAATGAAATTCTCACCATCGACGACTATGTCAAGTTCATTGTCAACAGCTTCCAGTACAAATTTCCCGATACGGAGCTTAGCAAAAAACTTGGCATCTCTCGCAAGAGCCTTTGGGAAAAACGTAAAAAATACGGCCTCTTCAAGAAGAAATAGGGATAAAAGGATCATCCATGGCAGCACACAAATCACTCTATATCGATACCGAAGCCCTCTCCACACTCGCACTGGTACAAGCCGGGCTCATCTCTCCTGTCGAAGGACTGATGAACGAAGCTGAAGCCAAAGAAGTGGATAAAACCCAGTTTTATAAAGGCGTGCCTTTCCCTTTTGCATTTGTACTTGCACCCAGAGGCAAAAAAAACAAAGAGGTTCTTAAAACACTGAAAAAAGGTGAGGTTGTCGACCTCATCAATGAAGGCAAAAAAGTCGGTGAACTCACTGTCGAAGAGACGTTCCCTATTGACCCCAAACAGCGTCTGCAAAATATTTACGGTACCTCAGACCCTTCTCATCCGGGTGTCAAAAACACTATCTCAAGACTGGGTGAAATGGCAGTTTCAGGTCCTTACCGGGTCGAATATCCTCTCATCGAAGACAATATCAAACGGATCAAACAGATGGTTACCCGTACCGGTGCAAAATTTGTCAGTTCTATGATGATCGCCGCCAATCCGCTCAACCGTGCCCATGAACGGATGATCCGCCAGGCAATCACCGATTCTGACCTGCTGGTAATTTTCCTGCGCAAGCCCTTCACCAACAAGGGACTGCGCTACGATATCCGATACAAAGCACTCAGCCGCTTCATCGACAATTTCATTCCGCGCAACAAGGTACTTATCCTTCCCTTTGAGAATACCTACATCTTCGCCGGCTACAATGAACTCATTCTCGATGCACTGCTTGCCAAGAACTATGGCTGCCACCAGCTTGTCGTGGGCAAAAACCACGGTGGCCTGGGACTTTACTACGACCAAAACCGTCTCAACTCGGTTTTTGACCACTGCAAAAACATTGATATAGATATTAAAACGGTCGATGAGTATGTCTACTGTGATACCTGTAAAACACTGGTAAGCACCACCACCTGTCCGCACGGACAGCACCACCATGTACACTACCACAGCGAATCGATCATGAAGCTGATCCAAAGCGGTCTCATCCCGCCTTCCATTCTGGTACGAAAAGAGGTCTCGGCGAACATCCTTGCATCACTCTTTCCTAACCGTTTCGAGAATCTCCAGGAGATGCACTACTCCCTGATGCCGGGTTCGGGTCTTCTCGAACAGCAGAGTGAAGAGCAGTTCTACCTAAAACTGATCGAACTCTATCAGACCTCTTCACTGACGTAAGGAATAACCATGCAGAAAGTGTTCATTACTTTTTTCGGTACAGGGAATCTTGGCCGCTATGCCGATGCGGTCAGTTCACTGCTCGCACTGTGCATCGGTACTGCCATTCTATACACCGCGGGGATGCAGACACTGTTCATGCTGGCATTTGTGCTTTCGATCATTGCTGTATTTGAGAGTGGAAAATTTGTCGCCAACGGGGGAGAGACTGCCACCATCACCATTGACAAAGCAGTAGGCATCTGGTTTGCTATGATGATCAGCCTCTCCGTTGCCCCTACCCTGCATCTGCCCTACGCACAGCCGTTGTCACTACTGATTACCTACCTCGCCTTTCTGGGCTTTGAAGCGAAAAAACCTTCAACTATCGGCTGGATGGACAGCACACTCAAAGGCGGCCTGGGTATTGTTTTGGCTGACATCCTTGCAGGCATTGCATCAGGTGTGCTTGCCGCCTCGATTCTCACACTCCTCACAAAGTTCTTCTGAATTTATTTTGGGTTTGGGGCGGAAGGCACTGGGTCTTGCCCTGTGTGACATTTTTACACTAATCGCAGTAATCACTGCACCACCGGGAATAACCCAAATCGTTGCCAATCCTGCCATTTTGCACAGATCGAGTACCTGCTCTCCGGCTTTTTTAAACTCTTTTTGGCGTAACAGCAGCGGAATCTCTTTGGTCTCACGCCATTCCACGGAAATACCTCGCCCCATACGCCTTGCAAAAACCCTCCAGCGCCCTATTCTGCTTCTCATGCCTCTCCAAGCAGCGTATCAATAATTTCCAGAATCAATGCTTCATATTCGGCAAGCATCTTTTCATCCGGCCGTTTTGCCTGACGGAACTGCTTATGATACTTTTCAAGCTGCTTCCTGCGTGCATCTGTAAGCCAGCGCTCACGGAAACGTTCATCCATCTCGAAATTGACACTTTGACGTACAGCATGGGAGAGCTGTGCAACTTTGGTGGTATGAAACAGTATGCGCCCAAGCAGGATGTAGGGGAAGTTACGGTTCTGCATCGGTCCCATCTGAAGGGTTCGTCTGCCTATTTTCCGGCCAAGCACTTGGATATCCGCCAATTCGTTGAAAGCCATATAGGCACCCACACCTCCCACCACTGCACCAATGATACCGCCTGCAAAAAAGGTATGCCCGGCAAATGCCAGGTCGATACCCGCCCCTGTCACCGCTCCGCTGCTGGCACCGGTGACAAGCAGTTCCTTGCGTGTCAATCCAAAAACCGAAGCACTCTCTTTGGAAAAAAGATCCAGCCCTTCCAGTCTTATCTGCTCCTGCTGTTTTTTAAGATGCTGATGATTCCAAATATACTCAATGCGCTTTTGTGTTTCCACTTCAAAACTGCGCAAGCGTTGTTTATAGCGTGAGGCAATGCGTTTTTTGGCATCCTCTACCGCTTCGCCCTCTTTCAATGTAAGCCGTTCGACATGAGAGAGTGCACGGTAAAGCAGCTTTGCAATGGCTGCGGCACTGCGTTCACGCATCATGGCATGGTAACGCTCAAAGAGTGCAATGGAAGCTTTGACCTGTGGTGTCCACTCCTCCCGAAGCTGTGCCATACTCTCCAGAATCTTCAAGTGCTGTGAGAGTGTTGCATGCATCGGGTCGTAGGTACGGATCATTTGAAAATAGCCGCCAAGTGCCCGTTTCCAATCCTCCGTATAATCTTCCTCTTCAATACGGTTGATCAGTGCCATAGAGGGCTGTCCTGTCCAGCGCAGTATCTCCATCTCCGCTTCATACTCTTCACCGTAAGGTTTGGAACCGTCGACCACATAGATAATACCTGCCCCCTGCATAATGGGTTCGAGCAGTTCTATCTCATCATGAAAACGGGCATCATCCTTATGGGTATTGACAAATTTCCGCACAACTTCATGCCGTCTGCTTGCATCGGTTTCATGCTCTCTTAGCCATGCAAGCACCTGTCTGGCACGCTGGAAACCTGGAGTATCGATGAGTTCATACAGTGTTTTCCCATCAACTTTCAGAGGATAACGCGCCTTGCGGGTGGTTGTCCCCGGCGTATCGGAAATGGCAATAGCATCATCCATCGCCAGTGAAGCAACAATAGAACTCTTCCCCTTGTTCGGGTGTCCTACAACAGCAAAGCGCGGATAGTCGGTACGGTTCATCGCAGCATCCAGACATTGGGGTAGTCAAGCAAAGCGAGCTTCCTTTCCCAGACAGCTTTATGGCGTGCATCTGCCACATACCCCTCTTTCGGTGTACCAACCGGTACCACAACCACTTTGGACACACGCTGGGAAACAGCTTTAAGAAAATCGGCAAAATCCATAGTTGGCGGTTCCCATGCTTTGACAAACAGCAGTACCGTTCCTCTAAGTGTTTCCAGTGTATGACTGTCCTCCTCAAGTGTCCGGTTGCCTCCCGCTTCCCTGCATGCTGCTGCCGTCACCGAAAAAGTATCACAAAGAGAAACCAGTGTCTCTTCCGGGATAGCCCACCCCACGACAGTATCGTATGAAGGTGCCATCTTCGCATCCATACGTGTATATAAACGTTCCTGCGACATATCGGAAGAGACACTTTTTTCATCGGGATGTGTGGTAATAAGCGGTTCATTCATGTCCCGTAGCAATACATCTGCACCGTCAAGAGCCGGCATACTCCGGCGTATGGCACGGGAAAGTCCCCATCCCGCCAGCAGGTACATACCAAAGCGCAGCAGAATGGCATAGACAAAAGTCGCCATGGCGAGAAATTTCCACCATGCCCCGAGCATCGCGGCATGGGAAACCATTGTTTCGCTCAGCTTCCCCCCAAGACGGAAATAGTGGCTCTGCTCTACCAGTGCAAGACTGGGCACAGCAGAGGGCAGCCACCCTCTCCATGGAAAAGCGAGTGCTTCGATGAAGGCATGAAACTGTGCCGCATCAATCTGCAGTGTCGTGCTCCATGCAAAGGCGATGTCACGTGTCGCAACGACACCAAGCAGTGCGAGCAGCATACCAATCGCAAAAAGCAGTGCCAGCAGCTGCGAACGTCTGATGATGATCCAATTAAGAATCAGAGGATTCAGGGGGATAGTGTTGAACTTTAAGCTCCCCTTTCTGTCGAAGAACCCGATAATACGGGTCATCCAGTAGGCAGGTGAGATATGTACAAGAAAATTCCTTGCCCGGTTGGCACGGAACATCGCTATGACAGCAAATACCATTGTTACAAGCGGAAGCAGCACCGCCACAGCAAGAAAATACACCAGATTGACCGGTTCTTTTCCGCTGTAACTCAACAGCCCTGTAGCCGTGACAATACCAAGCAGAAATGCAGCAATGCCAAAGATCAACGTGGCATGGTACAGCACCCCTTCTACCTGTTCACTCAGCAGCGGACGTGAAAGAGAAGTTCGATGCGCCTCTGCCCAGGCACACAGCTGCTCAGCCGCATCTTTTCCCCTCACGGCCTCGGAAAGCCCAAATGCCCGCCGTTCTTCCCGGCTTGAGCGATCCTGCTGCAACAGTGTATAGAGGTCAAGATAGCGTTTCAGCTGCATCGGCTATTCGTTCTCCTCCGGGCATCCGTAGATAAGACAGCGTAACTGTTCACGGTACGCATCGTAATCGAAGTTTTCTACCCGGGCTACACCCTCTTCCACCGCCGTTTTGGCAACCGCAGAAGCGACCCAGATAAGCGCTTCTTTGTTAAACGGCAGCGGAATGATGTGCTCTTTTCCATAAGCAATATTTTCATTGTGGTATGCTGCTTTGACATAGTAGGGTACCGGCTCTTTTGCCAACGCAGCCAGTGCTTCTGCCGCTGCCATTTTCATCCCTTCGGTGATCTTGCGGGCACGCACATCCAGCGCACCCCTGAAGATGAACGGAAAGCCCAGTACATTGTTAATCTGGTTGGGGTAGTCCGAACGTCCTGTTCCCATAATGACATCGTCACGCACTTCGGCAACCTCTTCGGGAAGAATCTCCGGTACAGGGTTGGCAAGCGCGAAAATAATAGGTTCAGGCGCCATTTTTTTGACCATCTCTTTACTTAGCGCTCCAGCCTTGCTCAGCCCCAGGAACATATCTGCATTCTCAATGGCTTCATCGAGTGTTTTCATCTCTGTATCAACTGCAAACTCCGCTTTATATTTGTTCAGGTCGTCTCTCGATGTAGAAATAACCCCCTTGGAGTCACACATAATGATATTTTTCGCACCAAGTGCCTGGTACATCTTCGCACAGCTGATCCCCGCTGCCCCTGCACCGTTAATAACGATCTTGATCTCATCGACTTTTTTGCCTGTCAAGTCAAGTACGTTCATCAGCCCGGCTGTCGTAATGATGGCTGTACCGTGCTGGTCATCATGGAATACTGGAATATCGAGCGCCTCTTTGAGAATGCGCTCGATTTCAAAACACTTCGGCGCCTTGATATCTTCAAGGTTGATACCACCAAATGTCGGTGCGATCGCTTTACAGGTTGCCACAATCTCGTCGATGCTGTGTACATCCAGTTCAATATCGAATGCATCGACATCGGCAAACTTTTTAAAGAGTACTGACTTCCCTTCCATGACCGGCTTGCCCGCCATCGGACCGATGTCACCCAGTCCAAGGACTGCCGTACCGTCAGAAACAACCGCTACAAGGTTGCCCTTGTTGGTATAGTCAAACACGAGATTTTCATCTTTTGCAATCTCCTCACACGGAATCGCTACCCCGGGGGTATATGCCAAAGAGAGCTCAAATTGCGTATCGCAGGGTTTGGTCAGCGCAATACCGATCTTTCCGCCAACGTGATACTCCAGTGCCTTCTCTTTTGTGATTTTTCCCATAATGAACCTTTATGATAATTAGATGCCCCTATTATACACTAAGTAAGATAGGAGTTTAGCTACCAAAATGCCTGCCGCATTTCACCTCAAGCTGCTTTTGCAGCACGTATATCATGCTTACACGTCCATATTTGATACTGTATTTTCTCAGTTTTTGTACGACAATGATGCCTCTGCTGTTAAAAAAGGAAAGAAATCTTGATACATAAAAAGAGAGAAGTGTATTCATGCGTATCCTCTGGTGTGTAGAGGAAAGTGTACTATAAGTAGATTAACGGAAATCCGTTTTTGATGCGAGTCATATGGTACAGAAATAGAGAGAACCCGCAACATACGCGGGATGAGGCATCGTTACGCCTCTTCATCCTCAAACATGTCTTCGGGGAAGTACTCTTCAAGAATTGCAGGGAAGAGACGCATCGTTTTGCGTGCCTTGTCGATCTTTGGCTGGAAAACCACTTCGCTGGCAGGGAAGTCGCGCATCAGCTCTTCGTAGATAGCGATCTTCTCCTCCATATGGTTCTCCAGTGCATCGAGGACTGCCTGCATGTTCTCGCGGCTGGTAGCGTACTTCATCAGCAGTTCGAACATACGCTTTCGTGGGTGGATTGCCATCGAATCGCCTGCAGCAAGTGCGATATCTTTCATATCCCAGCGTGAAATATAGATGCCGCTCACATGCGGTGCGATCAGCTGTGCGTAGAGTGCTTCGGTGTAGGAAGGGTAATCTTTAAGATCAGCCTCTTCATCCGCTTCACACTGACCATCGGGACAGAAAGCGGGTTTTCCCCCTGCAAAGTTTTCCAGATTGAGGTCTTCAAATTCTTTTCGTAAATCGTTCATCGTTTCTCCTGCATTTTTCTTAATTTTCTATCAGTAACGGTATAGTGTCTACATCGACGGGTGCATCGTACCAGCGGTTGGCCAGCAGCATCATCTTTGCGACAAAGAGGATCTGCTCGTCGATGAATTCGGGCTTTTCAAAGAGTGCTTTGGCTGCATCGTCAAGCGCATAGCCGTAAATCTTTCCGTCAATGACTTCGATAAAGTCGACACGCTTTTCTCTCCCGGCCGTCTCATCGAGCACGTCACAGAAGGGCACCGCTTTTTCCTGAAACTCCTGGTCAAAGATCATCCTGTCTACTTTTGACTGTGCCACGTTTCTCATTGTAAAGTCGAAGTGCTCGTCTCCGATGTTGAGTGCAATGGCCGTAGCGTTGATGCCGTTGTTTTTAAGTATTTTGTTAAAATACTTCCGTGTGTAGCCGGTCTGGGCATTGTAGCCGAGAATGGTACACAGCTGGGTATCGGGTTTTATTTCATGCGGTTTCATATTAAAGTTCTCCTTTTCAATGAGCAAAGCCCATTGAAAATTCCTTTCACTAAAGCTTCGCCTTTCGGCTCAGAGGCCAAACCTAAACTCCTTTGGGATTTACAGGAATGAGGAATGAGGAATGAGGAACCGAATGTGTTCACACTGATAAAGGCATTGCGCAGCAATGCATACCGGCATTGCTCATTGCTAATTATTCTGTTACTCATTATCGTCACCCATCAGTTTTTTAGCGTTCTGGTGCAAAAAGATCGCCTCTTCCTCTTCAATAAGGCATCGCGGGCAGGTCTGCTCTCCGCCGAGATAGGTGAAGGGGTTGCCGCACTCGTTGCAGCGTTTGATGTTGAATGTCGCCAGCGTACGCTGGGTGGGTTCGAAGAACTCTTTGGTCTCGAAGCCCGGCTGCAGCTGTATGGAACCCGGCTCGCAAACATCGTGGCAGAGGTGGCACTTGACACAGAGCATCGCATCGAAATGGATGAGCGAGAACTTTTTGTTGGAACTGAGTGCACCGGTTGGGCAGATACGGTAGCAGATCTGGCAGTTGGTACAGCTCTCGTCTACAAATTTCTGCGAAACGAAAGAGACATCCTCCTCGGCCAGCACTTCGTAGTGGTCCGGTT
>WGDG01000069.1 GCA_015493425.1 Sulfurovum sp. | reverse complement strand
GGTACTGCGGTGGTACGGTAGCGTACCTTCACTTCACAGTCAAACTCTGTCAACGCTTCAAAAAGGTTGATCTGCTTGACCTCAAAGTCGAATACTTCCAGTTTTTCACGTGTGCCGACGACAATCTGGTTCTCTTCGGGCTTGATGTCAACCACAAAGTGCGGGTCGTGTGCACCGTGCACAAAGAAACCGCGGCGCTTTCCAATGGTGTAGTGCATGTAGCCTTTGTGAGTACCCACCACATTGCCTTCCGTGTCGACCGTTTCACCGGGCTGGTCAATGTTCATATGACGGGCAAGTACCTCGTCATAGGTATTTTCTACAAAACAGATTTCGCTGCTCTCAGCCTGTGTGGCGAACTCCTGAAGCACTTCAATGTTTGCCGCATATGCTTTGACATCGGGTTTCTGCCATGTACCAAGCGGAAAAATAAGACGCGGAAGTACCTCTTTTTTCACTTCGCTCAGAAAATAGCTTTGGTCTTTGTTGGGATCATCTGCAGCGTAGATGAACTCACCGTCACACTGGATGTAGTGGCCGGTCGCCACATAGTCTGCCCCGACACGGTCGGCAAACTCGACCATTTTGCCAAACTTGATGGTACGGTTACACATGACACAGGGATTTGGCGTAAGACCCGCTTTGTAGCTTTCGACAAAATAACTGTAAACCTCTTTGTTGAATGCTTCGCTCAAATCATAAAAATGTGCCTTAATACCGAGGTAGTCAGCCACCTTCTGTACTTTTCGCCAATTCTCTTCATGGTAGCCGGGTTTGTCGTGAAGCTTCATGTAAACCCCTTCGACTTCATACCCCTCTTTCTGCAACAATACAGAGGTCACTGTCGAATCAACCCCGCCGCTCATACCAACCAATACTTTCTTTTTCATCGATATACCTTTTTTATTTCTAAGGCGATCATGCCTTCACTCTCTACCAGTACGCCCTCTGCAATGGTAGTCTCATCAGCTTTCTGTAACGCGACCCGGGAGAGGTCGATCTTTGGTAGATCAAGTACTGTATCCTCTGTCAGTTGTGCTATATCCACTCTTCCAAAAGAAGGATAAAGAAGTTCATATTTTTTAGTATGTGTTTCTTTTTTCTCTTCTTTGGGTGGAAGTACTATGCATTTTCCCTGACCGGAAGACAGTTTCAAATATGCCTTTGCTTCATCTTTTTGTACCAGCAACAATTCCAAATGCTCAAGCTCCAGAAGGAGTACATCTCCAGGTTCCAGCATCTTTACATCTTTGCGTTTCAATGCAACAGGGGGTAATGTTACACGGTATGTTTCAACAGTCCGGTGTTTTCGCATCATCCGTTCAAGACGGCTTGCCTGCGTTTCAACCTTCATGCACATCCCCGATAAAACGTTCAAGCAGATACTCCTTGCTTGCAGGCAGCAGGTCGTCAGGCACCTCCTGACCTACGGAAAAGTAACTCATCGGCAACCCATACAGCAGCATAAAATTCAACAGCGTACCAAAATGTTTCGTTTCATCAAACTTGCTGACAATCACCGCATCAGGGTTGAGAAAAGAGAAATTTTTATAAATATCTTCCATATCCTCATACTTCACCGTTGCTGCCAGTACGAGATGCACTTCCATATCACGTACCGTTTCAGACTTGATGAACTCAATCGTTTTAACGAACTTCTGCGTATCGTACGGAGACATGCCTGCCGTATCAACCAGTACAATATCATATGACTCCAGTGCCGCAATCTGTGTTTTAAAATCTTCAGGATCCGAAACCGAAACATGCTCAATCTGCATAATGTCTGCATAGTGTGCCAGCTGTTCGACAGCCCCTACTTTATAACTGTCAAGATTGACCAGTGCCACCCTGTAGGGACGGTCAAGCAGATAGGCGTAGCGTGCCGCCAGTTTTGCAATGGTCGTAGTCTTCCCCACTCCCGTAGGCCCCACCAGCATGATCACTT
This sequence comes from Sulfurovum sp., assembly GCA_015493425.1. Taxonomy (GTDB): domain Bacteria; phylum Campylobacterota; class Campylobacteria; order Campylobacterales; family Sulfurovaceae; genus Sulfurovum. Next base: position 6,429 of record WGDG01000069.1, on the reverse strand, counting down.
TTGGTTTGCCGACCATTTCATCTCTGACGCTTATACGGTCATCGATCTCTTCCAGCACATAGGAGACCAGCAGTGTTTCATCTTCTGCTATGGGAGTACCCATCAGCGGATCGAGTACAGTATCAAGCCACTGGGGTGCAATACCCTTTTTCAGAAACAATCCTTTCACCTCCTGCACTACTGCTTCTTCTCCTGTCAGTTCCGAACGCATTGCTTCAAGTTCTTTCCGCATGGAAGTTACCTCATCAAGCATCATCTCCTCTTCATTATTTTGATGCTGCACAGGGGAGGCTTTCTTTCCAAATGATTTTTCCATAAACAGTGTTTTGGGTACAGCGAAGACCACTTCGGCACGAATCTCTCCGCTTTCATCTTTGGTCTGCTTTGCCGAGACAATGGTCAGCTCTGTCGCATCGCCATATTTTTTTTCTGCCTGTTCATACGCCTCGGTAGGTGTCGAAGCGACAAATGTTTCATTGATCATACTACTGCCTTTTTCATCATCGCAAGCGGTATCAGAACTGAAGGGCGCTGCATCCAGCCCGGATGCGGCAACATCAGTCTTTCACTCTCCACACTTGCCGTGTCGTAAAATATTATATCGATATCGAGCGTTCTTGGCCCGTCTTTAAAAAGCCGCTTTCTGCCAAACCGCTTCTCGGTATGAAGTACATACCGCAGCAGCGCTTTGGCAGAGAGCTCTGTCTCTACCAAAATCAGTGTATTTAAAAAATCCTCCTGCTCCATGTAGCCAAAGGGAGGATTCTTTAGTATCGGCGCTGTTTCAACAATGTGTACCTGCTGACTGCGCTCAAAAAAGACAAACAGATGTTCAAAGCGCCGAAGCACATCGCCGACATTGCCGCCGATTCCCAGCAACGCCCTGTGACGATTTTTTGTCTCTCTTTTTGCATTATAGGGAAAATGGGGTGTAAAAATCAATGTCAGTGCATCATTGAGCTTTTTTCTTTTTAGCATAATTCCCTACCTAAGTAATGTTTATCGTTTTCTTTTCCACCTTTTTAAAAAAGGTGGAGCCAAAAGCGTCACTTCTGCAATTGTGCGGACGCGGCTTCCGGCATCTTGCTTCGCAAATGTGGATGCCTCCATCCGCTGCACAAAAAGTACAGAAGTGACAAATCAATATTCTTCACTCTTCATCCTTAACTCTTAAAGGATTTTCGCTCTTCCATCCGCCGTCGCAACCATATCTTCAATGCGGATGCCAAACTCTCCGGGAATATAGATACCCGGCTCGATGGTAAAGACCATCCCGTCTTCGATGATGGTTTCAGACTTCGATGCGATGTAGGGCATTTCGTGAATGTCAAGCCCTACACCGTGCCCTGTGGAGTGGACGAAATACTCCCCAAACCCTGCTTTTTCGATGATAGTGCGTGTCAGTCCGTCTACTTCTTTGGCTTTCATGCCGCTTCGTGCCTTTGCAATGGCGTTGTCATGCGCCTTCAAGACTGTATCGTACGCTTGTTGAATTTTCTTTTTCGAAAAGTGCTGCCTGGTTTTGAAAGCAAACTTTTCATCAGCAAAAACTGTTCTTGTACGGTCAGAGCAGTAGCGCTTGTACTTCAGCCCTGCATCGACCAGCAGCAGGTCACCTTTTTTCAGCTTCTTTTTTGTCGGCGTGGCATGCGGTTTTGCCGCATTGGCATTCACCGCAACTATGGGGTCAAAACTAAGGTCATACTTTCCGTAGCCGCTCAACGCGCCTTTGGCCATATAGGTAAGTGTATACTCATCTTTGCCAAATCCCTCTTTCTGTACTGCTTTGGCAAACGTTTTAAATGCTTTTGCACCCAACTTGGCCGCTTTGGCAAGCAGTGCAAGTTCCTCTTCGCTTTTGATGATACGCTTTTTGTGCGAAAAGTCAGGTTCTGCGACAAACTTCACCTTGCATCCGCTTTTTATCGTTTCAAACCCATAAACACTCCACTCCTTGGGATCAAACAGTACTTTTTTTACCCTGCTTTTAGAGAGTATCTGCGCAGCCTTTTCGTAGAGGTTGCGTACTATAACCACTTTGGCACCGCGTACATTGCTTTGGGCATCGAGTGTGTAACGGCTGTCGGTCAAAAACCATGCCTCATTTCCCAAACGCAGGTAAAGTGCATTATCACAGCTGTAGCCGCATTCATAATAGATGGCATTTTCGTCTTTGAGCATGTAGTTCATAGGTTACCTTCAAAAGGGGAGAGTCAAGAGGCACTGCCGTGCCCCTTTTTGTTTCAAGAGCGGGGTACTTACTTCTGCTGTGCAGCTTCCTGTGCCTGCTGCTGTGCCTGACGCATGGCATTCACCTGATTGAAAATTTCCAGCATACCGATCATTGCAAGATGGTACCCAAACGGTCCCATACCGACAATCTGTCCTGCACATACCGGTGCGGTCAGAGAGGTGTGTCTAAACTCTTCTCGTGCGTGAATGTTGCTCAAGTGTACTTCAATCGCCGGAATCTTTACTGCCGCAAGTGCATCACGGATTGCAATGGAAGTGTGCGTATAGGCTGCAGGGTTGATGATGATACCGTCTGCATCCCCCATACACTCCTGAATACGGTCGACAATCTCACCTTCGAGGTTGCTTTGGAAGAATTCAATCTCAACCTTGTTCTGCTCTGCAAAACTTTTCATCTGTGCATGAATATCTTCAAGTTTCATCGGCCCGTAGACGTTCTGGTCTCTGACACCGAGCATATTGAGATTTGGCCCCTGGATTACGACTATTTTCATTATTACTACCTTCTTATTGTATTATTTTCGGTATTATTTTATCCAAATAGGTTTAAACCCAAGGAAAGTGACACTATGAAGATCATTATCGCAGACTATCTCTATATCGACGGCCGATTTGTCGAAAATCTTGCTATTGCTTTTGACAGCCGTATTCAGGCGGTTGACCTGCCTGAAAAACTGCTTGAAACCTACCCCGATGCAACACTCATACGCGCCAAGCCCTACACTGTTCTCTACCCCGGTTTCATCAACACCCATGTCCATCTGGAGTTCTCCGCAAACATCACATCACTCAAATACGGCTCCTTCATGCCGTGGCTCGACTCTGTCATTGAGCACCGTGATGACCTGCTTCAGGAGTGTGACAATACGATGATGCAAAAAGAGTGCGACCAGATGCTGCGCTCGGGCATCACCACTTTTGGTGCCATCTCAAGTTTCGGTACAGAGCTTGAAGTGTGTGAAGAGGCTGCCCAGCGTGTGGTCTTCTTCAATGAGCTGATCGGCTCCAATGCCCAGTATGCCGACATGCTCTACAACGATTTTTTAGAGCGTGTCAAAGCATCTCAAAGCTGTGAACCCCAAAGCCGTATTATCCCTGCTGTTGCTGTCCACTCCCCCTACTCGGTTCATCCGGTCATTCTCCAGCGCGCAGTCACACTTGCCAAACAGCACACAATGCCGCTGACAGCACACTTTCTCGAATCGGCTGCCGAAAGAGAATGGCTTGAAAGCGGCAGCGGTGAGTTTAAAGCCTTTTTCGAAAAGTTCTTCAACACCTCCACACCGGTAACGACCATCGAAGAGTTCCTCAACGCTTTCGATACCTACCCTGCCCATTTTGTCCACTGTGTCCAGGCCAATGATGAAGAACTTGCCCATATCAAAGAGAAAGGACACACCATCGGGCACTGTCCGCGTTCCAACCGCTACCTTGGCGTAGGACGCCTTGCCGTCGAAAAGCTGCATGCACTCGACATCCCCTACACCATCGCGACCGACGGGCTTAGTTCGAACGATTCGCTCAACATCTTCGATGAGTTCAGAGCCGCCCTGATGCTTCACCACAAAGCACCCCTGCAGGAGTTTGCCCTCAAACTCATCAAATCTGTCACCTCCGATGCGGCAAAGGCACTTAATCTTGAGTGCGGTTCACTGAAAGTTGGAAACTATGCTGATTTTGCACTGGTAACACTGCCGGAACTGCCAAGACGCACCGAAGAGATCGCACTCTGGACCATTCTGCATACCCGAGAGGTTGACAGCGTTTATATCGAAGGAGAAATGTATGTTTAAAAAATTCAGTGACGCACTCAAATGGATCGGTGATCACTTTAAAGGACTGCTCTTTGTGCTTATCTTGCTGCTTGTTTTTATGCCATCGGCAGAAGCACCTCTGAAAAAGCCCAACCTGCAGGAGATCAAGCTCTTCGGCCCCATTATGAATTCTGAAAAGATTGTTAAACAGATCAATGCGGCAGCCAAAGACAATGCCATTAAAGGCGTACTGTTCAACGTCAACTCTCCCGGAGGTGCCGTACCGCCTTCCATCGAGATCAGCTATGCCATCAGAAACCTGCAAAAGAAAAAACCGGTTATTGCCTACGCTTCAGGCATTATGGCAAGCGGCAGTTACTACGCCAGCATCTATGCGCAGAAGATCATCGCCAACCCCGGTGCCATCGTAGGCTCCATCGGTGTCATCATGGAGAGTGCCGACATCAAGGGGCTGCTTGACAAGATCGGTGTACAGCCACAGATCGTCAAAGAGGGAAAATACAAAGAAGCAGGCACTTTCACACGCAAATGGACCCCCGAAGAGCGTGCAGAGCTCGAACGCCTCACCAAAGATACCTACAAGCTCTTTGTCAGTGACGTCGCCAAAGCCCGTAAGCTGGACATCAACGCTTCAGAACGCTACGCCAACGCCCACATCTTCCTCGCCTCACGCGCCAAAGAGGTCGGGCTCATCGATGCGGTAGGTACAAAAAGCGATGCACAAACTGCACTCATTGAAGCTGCCCATGTCAAACACCCGCGCTGGAAGAAAAAAGACAAACTTGAATCGTTCATGGAGAAGCTGACTTCAAAGGCGCTCTTTCAAATTCAAAGCTACTTTTACGGATTGAAGGCGGAGTTGTAGAAGATAGAACACTTAGGGGCACGCCCCCTATAGTGCCTCAAGGTGCATTGACAGGTATAATCGTCACATTGGCCTCTTCCGAATACTGCACTCCGTCAGATACCCTGAAAGTAAACTGGTCATTCACACCTGAGCTACACAATGTTCCATCCGCACTGTAGGTGACCTGGTTACCGTTCACCGGAGAGAGGGTACCGTATGTCGGATTTGTAACGATCTCATATGTTAAAGGTTCATTTTCAGGGTCACTGCCGCTGAGTACAATATCGACAGTAGGTTGAGCCGCTACATTACAATCTATCTCCACAGTCTGGGAGTCTGCCACAGGTTGTGCATTTGGCACATCAGTAATGTGTACGGTGATATTAGCTTCCTTTGAAACTGTCGAAAATGGATTTGATCCTCCGTTACCGTTATCTTTCTGTCCTGTAGCGTGCGCAGAGTAAAAAAAGATCTCATCACCGGACGCGCCTGCATTTGCAGTGTAAGTAATGGTACGATTGTCACTGTTGATGACAGCCGTGCCCTTTTGCAACACACTTGGGTCAGATATGGCATCAAGCACAATTTCTATACTATGTTCACTTTGAGCAGGATCGTACGTATCGTTTGCAAGCACATCGATGACGACACTCTGCCCCTGTGCCACTGTTGCGTCATCATTATTGACTGTAAATTGACCGTCTCCCGTAAAGGGTTTTTCACCACATCCGCTCAATATAAGCGTACCGCAGACCAATAAAACCGTTAAAACTGTCTTTTTCATGATATATCCTTTTATGTTTTGATATGCTCAGTATGTAAAAAGAGTGTAATGAAGTGTAATGTTTATAGGCGAATTCTTTTGTAACGTAGTATAAAAAGGCTGCACCAAAGATTATGCTTTAACCGTGGAGTACAGCCGTATGCAGTTTCCTTGATAGGGACATTTTGTCAGAAGCACATTGGCTTATTTTGCACGATGTACTGTTTTTGTCTGTACAGAGGATACTTTTTTGGCATGCGTCGCATTGCCTGCTGAAGCGTCATACCTGGAGAACTTTTCACCCTTGGAACATATCCAGTGGCCGTCAGCGTTTGTTCCCAATGTGCCGCCAATCCCCTCGCATGCCGCTTTTACTTCCCAATAACCGACTTTTGCCTCCAGGAAGCTTCCCATCAAGATGAGGCTTCCGATCATTACAATTATCTTTTTCATAGCATACTCCTTTATTTTTTGCTGCGGATTTTGACCGCTTTTTTTGAAACAGCGCTTCCGGAATGAGGTCCCTGAATGGGAACACATTCTCCTCCGCTATAACAGTATTGATCGTCTCCGGAAATACCGCATGCAATATTACCGATTTGCTGACACGAATCAACACTTACAACTTTCCCGTTATACACCAATTGTGCAGCAGTAAGCGAACTTACAGCCATTGTCACAGAAACGATGACAGGTACCATTACTCTTTTCATCATTGATCCTTTAAGTTTATTTTATGGAAGATCCATATGGTTTATTCTCTTTCAAAAGTGTAATGAAGTGTAATAGAT
>WGDG01000068.1 GCA_015493425.1 Sulfurovum sp. | reverse complement strand
GTGTGGGAATCTCTGTAGGATATGCCTCGGCAGGTACAACGGCGCGTGAAGTGTATGAGACACAGAAACTTGCTGCCAAGTACGGGCGTATTACTGCATCACATACGCGTTTTGGTTCGGGGATCCCGCCTGATGAGTTCATTCTCGGCGGTGATGAGATCATTGCAAATGCAATGTACCTCAAAGCACCGGCTATCTTCCAGCATTTCCACAACGGAGACTGGCAGCTTGGTGTAGAGATTCTCAACAAAGTACAGGAGCAGGGATATAACATCTGGGGAGAGATCTACCCTTATGCCGCCTACTCGACACAGGCAGGTTCGGAGTTCGTCAGCCCTGAAAACTTCAAAAGAAACGGGCTGGATATCTCCAAAACCGTCCTTGACCCCTCTACCGGTAAATACATTACAGAAGAGGAGCTCAAGAAGATGCGAAAAGAGAACCCCAACCACCTTGTGGTCGTCTTCTCCCGTAAAAAAGAGGATATCGCAAAATGGGTAGCACTCAAAGGGGCAACCATCGGTTCCGATGCCATGCCGGCACTCGATGCACAGGGGAACGTTTTGCCTGAAGATGCACCATATGAGAAGATAGTCACTCACCCAAGAGCGGCAGGCGCGCACTCTAAAGCACTGCGCGTGGCAAGAGAGAACCACATTCCTTTGATGGGTGTGTTGGCGAACCTGAGCTACTGGACGGCAAAACATATGGGTGATGCCGGTCTGAAGCCGATGCAGATGAGAGGAAGAATCCAGGAGGGCAAAGTGGCTGACATCACGATCTTCGATCCGAAGAAAGTAGCAGATCGTGCCGACTATGCGGCAGGTAAAAACGGTTTGCCTCCGGTAGGGATTCCCTATGTGCTCGTCAACGGTGTTGTAACTGTCAAGAATGGAAAACTGGTTCCGGATGCCTATGCGGGGCAGCCGATCCGGTATCCTGTTGTAAAATAATACATTAAAAGGAAAACGTATGAAAATGATCAAAATCAAATCACTTCTGCTGGCAATAGCACTGGGTACAATGGGAGTGCATGCCAAAAGCAATACGGCTGTCTATGACAAGATCTCAGCAGGCATACCGGAACTTTTGCCGGGTTTTCTTGCGGGCTATCTTGACCCAAAAGCGTTGCCAAACTCCAAGAAGCTGATCTACAAAGCACCGGCTCCGGGCAGTGCGGCACAAAAGTATGACGATACCGTCAGTGCGAAGTATTTGAAGCTGAGAGGTACGGCACGCTGGGAACTTGCGGCAAAAGATGCAGACCTCACGTTCCCCAATGCCGCCAAAGTATTCTCCTGTGCGCTGGGAGTGCCTATTGACAGAGAACATACGCCACACCTGTACCTGCTGCTTCAACGCATGATGGATGATGCCGGACTTTCAACGTACGCGGCAAAAAACCAATATCAGCGTCTGAGACCTTTTCTCATCAATAACCAGCCTATCTGTACACCCAAAGAGAAAGAGCGGCTTAAAAAGAGCGGTTCCTACCCTTCCGGACACTCCTCCAAAGGATGGGCTACCGCACTGGTACTGGCAGAGATCGCACCCGATCGTGCCGATACGATACTGGCAAGAGGACGAGCCTACGGAGAGAACAGAATGGTCTGTAATGTACACTGGTACTCCGATGTTATAGAAGGGCGTTTTATGGGCGCTTCAACAGTTGCAAAACTGCATGCCAATAAGCAGTTTATGGCAGATCTGGCAGCAGCCAAAAAAGAGGTAGCAGCAGCCAGAAAAGCAGGGCTTGCTCCAAACAGTGACTGCGCATTTGAGGAAAAAGCACTCTCAATCAAAGCAGAATAGTTTTAGAAGCACAAAGGAGCATAGTAGTGAAAGCGATGAAATATTATGGTGTAGTGTGTGCAATAGCAGGCGTGATGCTTTCTTCTTCTGCCGATGCGTGTACCAGAGTGTTGCATGTATTCAAGGAGAAAAAAGAGGTGGTTACCGGACGGAACATGGATTGGTATGTCCGTTATCCGAGTACATACTGGAAGTTCCCACGGGGCATGCACAGAAACGGTTTGACCAAAGAGAACCCTGCCAAATGGGTATCGAAATACGGCTCTTTGATCCTGGTACAAACTGCCGAAGGGCAAAGTGCGTCAACTGACGGTATGAATGAAAAAGGATTGGTCGCAAATCTGCTCTACCTTGCAGAAACACAATACCCCAAAAGAGATGTCAAGAAATACGGTATCGCAACCTCTACCTATGTTCAATATATACTGGATAACTTTGCCACTGTAAAAGAGGCAGTGGAAGCACTCTCAAAAGATACGGTACAGATCGTTCCCGTATCTATTCCAAACAGCGATAAAAGTCCGACGATGCATGTCTCGATCTCAGATGCGACCGGGGATTCAGCCATTATCGAGTTTTTGGACGGTAAAACCGTGATTCACCATTCAAAAGAGTATGATGTCATGACCAATTCGCCTGTCTTTGAAAAACAGCTGGCGCTCTATGAATACTGG
>WGDG01000067.1 GCA_015493425.1 Sulfurovum sp. | reverse complement strand
ATGTCAAAAGTATTAACATGATTATGATTAAAAAATAATCAATGTTGTGCATATTTATTTGTCTGGATTATAACTTTGATTAAAAATGATACAGAGGGAAATAGAGAAGAAAGGAAAGAACCCGAACGGGTTCTACTTCCTTAGGAGATGTTGACGACGATCTCGCCGTTTTGGACGTCGAACTCGACGCTGCTGCCCTCAACGACTTTGTCCTCGAGGATAAGCTCTGCGAGTCTGTCCTCGACCACTTCGTAGAGTGCTCTTTTAAGCGGTCTTGCACCATAGACAGGATCGAACCCTGCCTCGGCGATGTAAGCTTTTGCAGCCGGTGTAAGCGTAATGGTGATATCACGCTCCGCAAGCTTCTGCTGGATACCTCTAAAGAGGATATCGACAATGTTGGTGATCGCATCCAGATCGAGCGGATTGAAGATCACAATGTCATCCAGACGGTTGAGGAACTCCGGTTTGAAGTGGAGTTTCAACTCGTCATTGACCGCTTTGCGTCTGTCTTCAGGATCTTTGAACTCCATGATCTTGTCTGACGCAATGTTCGAGGTCATAATGATAATGGTGTTCTTAAAGTCCACCGTCACCCCTTTGTTGTCTGTCAGACGTCCGTCATCAAGCACCTGAAGCAGCGTGTTGAATACATCCGGATGCGCCTTTTCGATCTCATCGAAGAGTACGACAGAGTATGGCTTTCTTCTGACCGCTTCGGTCAGCTGGCCGCCCTCATCGTACCCGACATATCCCGGAGGCGCACCAACCAGTCTGCTCGCGGCGTGTTTCTCCATATATTCACTCATATCAATACGGATGAGTGACTTCTCACTGTCGAAGAGGAACTTCGCCAGTGTTTTGGCAACCTGTGTCTTACCGACACCGGTTGGTCCAAGGAACATGAAGCTTCCGATCGGTCTGTTGGTATCGCTCAGACCTGCTTTGTTACGCTTGATCGCACGTGCAACAGCTTTAAGCGCCTCTTCCTGACCGACGACCTCCTCTTTGAGGACATCTTCGATGTGCAGGATTTTGTCTTTTTCACTCTGCAGCATCTTGTTAACCGGAATACCTGTCCAGCGGCTGATAATGCTTGCGATCATCTCTTCGTCTACCGAATTCTTCAGCAGCGTACCCTCTTTCTGCATTGCATCCCATTTCTCTTCAAGGGCTTTGAGCTCTGCTTCCTTGGCTGGAATCTGACCATACTCGATCTCGGCAGCTTTGTTGAAGTCACCCTGACGTTTTGCAGTTTCTGCTTCATGCTTGAGCGACTCAATGGCTTGCTTGATCTCCGCAATCTCGCTGAAGACACGCTTCTCGTTCTCGAAACGGTTCTGCAGTTCTACACGTTTCTCTTCAAGGTCTGCAAGCTCTTTTTCGATCTCTTCAAGACGCGCTTTGTTCTTTTCACTCTCTTCCATCTTGAGCGCTTCTCTCTCTACCTGAAGTGTAGATATCTCGCGCTTGACGCGGGCAAGCTCTGTCGGCTCACTCTCAATCTGCATCTTCAGCTCTGCTGCGGCCTCGTCAATAAGGTCGATCGCTTTGTCCGGCAGGAATCTGTCGGTAATGTAGCGGTCAGAGAGTTTCGCCGCCGCCACCAGTGCCCCATCGGTGATCATCACATTGTGGTGTGTCTCCAGTCGTTCTTTGATTCCTCTGAGGATCTGCAGCGCTTCATTGATGCTTGGCTCATCCACTTTTACCGGCTGGAAACGTCTTTGCAGCGCAGCATCTTTTTCAAAGTACTTTCTGTACTCTTTGAGCGTAGTCGCACCGATGGTATGCAGCTCTCCACGTGCCAGTGCAGGCTTCAGAATGTTCGCAGCATCCATGCTTCCCTCACTCGCTCCCGCACCGACAATGGTGTGGATCTCATCGATGAAGAGAATGATATTGGCTGCTTCTTTGACTTCATCAACAACTGCTTTAAGTCTGTCTTCGAATTCCCCGCGGTACTTTGCACCCGCGATCAGGCGGCTCATGTCAAGTGAAATGACACGCATGTGCTGCAGGCTCAGCGGTACCTCTTTGTTGACGATACGCTGTGCCAGCCCTTCGACAATAGCCGTTTTACCGGTTCCAGGCTCACCGATAAGGATCGGGTTGTTCTTGGTCTTACGAATGAGGATCTGCATCACACGCTGTACCTCTTCGTCACGCCCGATGACCGGGTCGAGTTCACCGTCAATCGCTTTTTGTGTCAGATCGATACCGTACTGCCCGAGTGCTTCGAGTGTTTCATCGGCAGTCTGTGAATCGATGGTTTTGCCGCCTCTGATAGACTCAAGTGTTTTCTTGAACTCGGTAATGTCAACATATTTGCCGATGACATCTTTGATGTAGCTTTCATTGATATTCGCCATCAGCCATGTGTCGACTGCAAGGTACTGGTCACCGTTTGCCGCCATGACCCCCTCGGCGTTCTGGAGGGAACGTACAAGGTTTTGTCCAAGCTTGATGGTCTCTTTGGTTACGGTAGAGACTGTCGGCAGCTTGGAAGCAACACTTTTTGCCTCCAGCTCAATGGCTGCCTTTTCGGCATTCATTTTATTGAGTGCCTGGTTCAGGATGGAGTTGCTGTTGGTCAGCAGTGCCCAAACCAGGTGAATGGGCTCAACTTCCTGGTTTTTATTGTGCAATGCGAGTGAAACTCCCGATTCAATCGTTTCCTGCATTTGGTTAGTCAATTTCTCTAAGATACTCATATTGGCTTCCTTCTTTTCTTAATTTGGACGTATTATACCAAGTTTAGTCACTTCTTGTCAAGTTTCTTTACAAAAAAAATTTAATTTTTGCTGAAAACAAGCAATATGAAGCTTCCAACCACTATTGTAATGCAAATCGAATAACCAAATATGAATAGAAATGCCACTGTTTAACTGTGATTTACCTCTACACTATATAGTATACGCAAACAGCAATCTCTTAGTGAGATTTCTATAAAATATCACCTTAATGAACGGAGTACCTACCCTATGATTCAAAAAAGCAAAAAAGTGATTGCAGCCGGTCTGCTTTCAACCCTGACAGCAGCCTACCTTTTCGGTTCTTTCGCACAGGCGAAGGAACAGCCCAAAGAAGATACTGCCAAACAGAAACTTGAAGCCTATATCAAGTTCACACAGATTCTCAATCTGATTGAGCAGGAATATGTCGACGAGACAAATACCACGACATTGGTGAACAAAGCGCTCAAGGGACTCATGAGCAATCTCGATGCCCACTCTGCCTACATGGACAAAAAATCCTACAAAGACCTTACTGTACAGACCAAAGGCGAGTTTGGCGGGCTGGGTATCTCGGTAGGTATGAAAGACGGTGCATTGACTGTCATTGCGCCGCTGGAAGGCACACCGGCCATGAAAGCAGGTGTCAAAGCCGGTGACATTATTCTCAAAATCGATGACAAAGCGACCATCGGCATGAGCATCGATGAAGCGGTCAAACTCATGCGCGGTAAACCGGGTACGGATATTGTCCTTACTATAGTTAGGAAAAAAGAACCCAAACCGCTCAAGATCAAAATTACCCGAGATATCATCAAGATCGATTCTGTTTATCCGAAAACGGTAGAAGGTGAAGACGGTATTCTCTATCTGCACATCTCCTCTTTCGACCAGAAAGTCGTTGAGAGTGTCAAGAAAGCCCTCGCTGACCACAACAATACCAAAGGGATTCTCCTCGACCTGCGCAACAACCCCGGCGGGTTGCTTGACCAGGCAACCGGTCTGGTCGATATGTTTGTTGACCACGGTGTCATTGTCAGCCAAAAAGGACGCATCAAATCTGAAAATGTCGAATATATGGCACACAAAGAGGGAACCGATCTGAAAACACCGATTGTCACACTGGTCAACGGCGGTTCGGCAAGTGCCAGTGAAATTGTTTCGGGCGCATTGCAGGACTTCAACCGTTCTGTCATTGTCGGCGAAAAAACGTTCGGAAAAGGTTCGGTTCAGATTGTCCTGCCTGTGGGCAAGGAGGAAGCGGTCAAGCTGACTGTAGCACGCTATTACCTTCCAAGCGGAAGAACCATCCAGAATAAAGGTGTCACACCCGATATTCCGGTACATCTTGGGAAAATAGAATATGAAGAAGACCCTATTTTGCTTAAAGAGAAAGATTTGAAAAAACATCTGGAAACCGAACTTAAAAAAATAGGGGATAATACAGCGGCAACAGCATCCACGAAGCAAAAATCAAAAGATGCAAATACAACCGTCAACAGTGAAGATGAGAACAGCAGCATCAACAACAAAGTGATCACTGAAAAGATGATTTACAACGATGCACAGCTTAAAAGCGGACTCGATATCCTCAAAGCACTTATCATCACAGAGAAAGGGAAACATTAATGGAAAAAAAATCACTGGTATATGAAGGCAAGGCAAAAAAAATCTGGAGTACGGACGATGAGCGTTACTACATTTCCGAATTCAAAGACGACCTGACAGCTTTTAACGGCGAAAAAAAATCGAGTGAAGCGGGCAAAGGTGCACTCAACAACAAGATCTCTACAGAACTTTTCAAGTATCTGAACAATAAAGGTATCCCTACCCATTTTGTGAAGATGCTCGACGATAACCATATGCTTCATAAAAAAGCCGATGTCATCCTCATTGAGGTAATTGTACGTAACATTGCAACGGGAAGCCTCAGCCGAAACCTCGGTATTGAAGACGGCAAGGTATTGCCGTTTACACTGGTAGAATTCGATTACAAAAACGACGAGCTGGGCGACCCAAAACTCAATGATCAGCATTGTCTCATTCTCGAGCTGGTCAAAGATACTTCCGAACTGGATTATATCCGTTATATGGCACGCCGTATCAACGACCTGCTCAAAGCATTCTACGCAGAACGCGGGCTGACGCTGGTAGACTTCAAACTGGAGTTCGGACGTGACGTGGACGGCAACATCATTCTTATCGATGAACTGAGCCCGGACAACTTCAGACTCTGGGACTCCGAGAGCGGCGAAAGTATGGACAAGGATCGTTTCAGAAAGGGACTGGGCGGTCTGAAAGTGGCGTACGAAGAAGTACTTAACAGAATTCTTGGAACAAACAACTAATAAAAGGGAAAGACATGACAGCGATCGTAAACGTATTTTTGAAAGAAGGCGTCCTTGACCCACAGGGAAAAGCGACACACCATGCACTTGATTCACTCGGATTTGAAGGCGTAAAAGATGTACGTATAGGGAAGCAGATCGTGCTGCAGCTCGATACAGATGATAAAGCAAAAGCTGAAGCGGAAGTCAAAGAGATGTGTGAAACGCTTCTTGCCAACACGGTTATTGAAGATTACAACATAGAGATCAAGTAAGATGAAAGTAGCAGTTTTACGATTTCCGGGAACCAACTGTGAATTCGATACACAGTATGCGTTCGAAAAGCTTGGACATGAAACCGAGCTGGTTTGGCATGAGAGTGATACCCTGCCGTCCGACATCGATATGGTTGTCGTACCCGGCGGTTTCTCATATGGCGACTATCTGCGTTCAGGTGCCATTGCACGTTTCTCCCCTGTCATGAAAGCGGTTACAAAATATGCCAACGAGGGTGGAAAGGTACTGGGTATCTGTAACGGATTCCAGATCCTTACAGAAGCAGGACTGCTTCCGGGTGCGCTCAAGCGCAACAATAACCTCCACTTCATCTCAAAACACCAGACACTGCGTGTAGAGAACACAGACAATGCCTTTTTGAACCAGTGCGAAACAGGTGAAGTACTCAATATCCCTATTGCCCATGCTGACGGTAACTACTACATTGATGATGAAGGGCTTGAAAAGCTTGAAGCCAACGGGCAGATATTGGTGCGCTACTGTGACGAAAATGGCAACCGTGTCGTTGTCAACGGTTCCGTGACGTCTATTGCAGGTGTCTGCAATGAAAAGAAGAATGTCTTTGGACTCATGCCGCACCCTGAACGTGCACTCGAGTCGATTCTTGGCAGTGAAGACGGCATGAAGATGCTCAAAGGGTTCGGCGCCTGATGTCCCCTCTTCGCGCCTTTGTGCTCCTTTGGGGGCTGATGCTTCTTACCAGCTCCCTACTCCATGCCGAAGGCGGCTTCAAATACAGCTACATTCCCAAAAAAGTATATGAAAACCAGATATTTCCGGTAACGATCATCGACACACGGGAAGTCAAGCATGAACCCAAATACCGCTTCGATATTACCAACGACATCCATCCTCTGTCGGAAAAACCTTTGGTCATCCGCAACGGCAATGACAACTTTTACACCTTTTACTACAAAGCAACCCATCTCGGACAGATCACAATTCCGCGTATTTATATCAATGACGGCGGACAGATCACTATTCTCGACCAGTACACCATTCCTGTAGAAAAACTTGAAGGCAGACCCGATTTTTGCGGTGTGCTTGCCGCCGATATGAAAATACGCGGCTCCCAGGTTTCCCATTATGATGAGAAAAACTACCTCGTCAGCCTCAATATTGAAGCCTTTGAAGCCAATTTGGAAAACATGCATCTTTCAAATGTGCTTGAGTCGGGTGTAGAGTCGGTACGGCGGCATGGTGCCAAAGCCACAGCAGAGTTCTATGCGGTGGTACCAGACAGCCGGAAAAAGCTCTCTTTTTCCTATTTCAATACCATCAAGCAGCAGTATATTACCCTGAGTGTGCCTGTAGAGCTGCTGGACAACAGTGTCGTAACACAAACCGATTTGAATCCCAAAGAGGATAGTTTCGAGAAATTTAAAAAGTACGGTTTCATGGTACTCGTCGGTTTCTTTTTCCTAATGTTCATCATCTACAGAGATTTTTTCTATCTGGTGCTTGGCACAGTTTCGCTTATTACGCTGCTGACTTTTTACATTCCCAAAGAGCGTATCTGTGTCAAACAGGGTGCGCCGCTGTATATTTTGCCTACGGAGACCAGCGGTATCAGTACCAAAGCACTCAAGCAGTTCGAGTCTCCGCTGCTGGCCAAACGTCTTGACTACAATAAAGTCGAGTACAAAAACGGATTGATAGGATGGGTAAAAGATGAAGATCTTTGCAAAAATTAGATTTTACTGGGGTGCAGCGGTCATCTCATTTGTCGTAGGGGGCATTATGATTCCCGCTATCTATCTTTTCCCAAAGAAAAAGGGAAAGATCATGCATACCCTCAACCGGCTCAACCTTTTTCTGATGGGAAGCAAAGCCGTACAGGAAGGAGAAATGGATCCTGAAGCCGATATGTTTTTGATGAATCATCAGGGCATCGTCGATATCATCGGGATGGAGGCGCTGCAGACCAACCATTTGCGATGGGTAGCCAAAAAAGAGCTTTTCGATGCTGTATGGTTTGGCAACCTGCTGCGCGGAGGCGATATGATTTCGCTTGATCGAAGCTCACGTGCAGGACTTGTGAAGCTCATGAAAGATGTCAAGGAGTCGCTTGAGGTCAAACACCGTGCGGTAGCGATATTCCCTGAAGGTACACGTGCGACAGGACAAAAGCTGCTACCCTTCAAGCAGGGGGCGAATATGATCGCCAACAAACTTGGACTCAAAGTGCAGCCGGTGGTGATCACCGGCAGTAAATGGGTGCTTAACGAACACAAGCGTACCGGACACAGCGGCGAAGTACACTACAAATTTTTGCCTACTATCGATGTAGCGCAGGCACAGGATGACTGGTATGAGACACTGCAGAAGCAGATGCAGCATGAAATTGACGAAGCGTATGAGAAATATGGACGCGAACGCTGATTAACATTAAACTATGCAAAGAGAGTACACTATTATGACAAACCTCGAAGAGACACTGAAACAACACATTAAAAAACTGGTACACCCGCTGAAAGAAGGGCAGGAACTGAAAATGGCACTCAAAGCAAAGCTGACAAAGAAAGAGCTCAAACTGCTTGAAGCCTGGGCAGACAATGCCGACCTTGATGCCCTTAAAACAAAGCTGAAGCTCGATGAAGAGCGCTACAAAGCACTCACTGACAAACTTGTCAAAAAGCTCAACCAGGAAAAGACTAAACAGGCGATCTGCCAGTAGACGCTTCCCTACTCCGAACCATACTCTTTGGCCAGACTGAGCAGCTCTTCGGGAATACTGTATTGTTTTGAAGCAACGTCATCGATATGCTTTGCTTCAAATCCGCCATCGTTGTAACAAATGACACTGCTCTTTTTTCCCTCAAGCAGTGCATCGACAGCATGGGTGACAAAACGGTACGCCATGAGTCGGTCATGTACACTGGTGACACCGCCACGCTGAATGTGTCCTAAAACCGTCACACGTGATTCAATACCGACTTCTTCTTCAAACCATTTGGCAACTTCTTCACTCTTTTTCAATGCCTCAGAAACAATGGCGATGAAATAGCGTCTCCCCTGCGCTTTCTCCCGAAGAAAATCACGCTTGTACGCATTCAGATCATAGGGAATCTCAGGGATCAGGCACATTTCCGCTCCTCCGGTGAGTGCCGATACAAGTGCCAGGTAGCCGCATTCACGCCCCATAGTTTCAATGACAAACGCACGCCCGAAGGATGAAGCGGTATCACGGATGGCATCTACTGCATCCTTGATGACATTGAGTGCAGTATCGACACCAAGGCAGTATTCCGTGCCGGCAATGTCATTGTCGATGGTTGCAGGGATACCGCAAAAGGCAAGGTCACTTTCCTGCGTCAGTTTGTGCATACCCCGGAAAGAGCCGTCACCGCCAAGTACTACCAGTGCACCGATACCCCGTGCATGAAGATTGGCTATAGCCTGCTTTCGGTAATGCGCCTCCATAAAACGTTTCGATCGTGCAGAGCCGATTTTTGTACCACCGCGGGTGATAATACCTGCCACCGAAGCATAATCGGCTTTTTCGATTCGGTCATCAATGAGTCCTTCATAGCCGTCATGGACAAACCAGGGTTCTATCTCTTTGCGTATGCAGTACTCTACAAAACGTTTGAGTGCCGCGTTCATTCCCGAAGAATCTCCGCCGGAGCAGACAATGGCCATTTTTTTCATTGGATACCTTTTTTACTATTGATTTATATGATGACACATCATGCTTATGCATCATTGTTTTCCTAACTGCTCCGCATGATACGAACTGCGTACCAGCGGGCCTGAAGCAACCGCTTCAAAACCTATTGTGTATGCCTTTTGTGCTATTTTATCAAAAAATTCCGGTCTAAAGTACTTTACAACCGGCACATGGTTCACCGTCGGCTGCAGATATTGCCCGATGGTAAGCTCCCGCACACCTGCATCAAAAAGCTCATGCAGTGTTGCTTCAAGCTCTGCTTCCTGCTCTCCCAGTCCCACCATCAGGGAGGACTTCACTCTACCGTGACGGAAGTATGCTGCATAGTAGCGCAGAACATCAAGAGAACGGTCGTAATCACTTTGCGGACGAATCTGTGGTGAGAGTCTGCGTATGGTCTCTTCATTGTGTGCCAGCTTGTCTGCACCACATGCTACAATGCGCTCAAGAAGGCTCTTTTTGCCTTTGAAGTCCGGGGTGAGAAGTTCTACCTTCACATTCGGCAAAGCCGCTTTGAGTGCTCGGGTGACGGCAACAAACTGCCCCACACCATGATCGTTCAGGTCATCTCTGTCTACAGATGTAATGACCACATACGACAGCCCCAGTTCCCTGACAGCATTGACAATGCGCTGCGGCTCTTCGGGGTCAGGCGGTACCCCTCTTCCCGTTTTGACATTGCAAAATCGGCAGGCGCGGGTACAGGTGTCGCCCAGAATCATAAACGTCGCTGTTCGTGCAGCATAGCATTCGGTACGGTTGGGGCAGGCACTCTCCTCGCAAACTGTTGTAATGGCATTGTTTCGAAGTATCTGTGCTGTATATGAAATAAGTTCGGGGTCAGGCGCTTTAACCTTAGGCTTGTACGGGATCACTGAATACCTCCGAAATCTGCGTTTGTAATGCACTTTTTACACTTGCCAAAGAGAGGTCAACACCCTCTGCTGCCAGTGATGTGGCATGTATCCCCTCCAGACCACAGGGGTTGACTTGGTTGTGCAGTGTCAGGTCGACATCGACATTGAGAGAAACACCATGTAGAGAGACACCGCTACTGTAGCGAAAGCCCAAAGAGGCTATTTTTCGATTCTCTATGTAGAATCCCGGCTTCTCTTTATTGTAAATGATATCAGGAAGTGTCTCTTCAAAGAAGAGGCTGTAGACTTCCAGTACTTTGGCGTAGAAACGTGCAGGCATCTTTGCCTGAAAACAGAAGTACGTAACCAGCTGTCCGGGTGAGTGGCAGGTAATGGCACCGCCGCGGTCACTTCGTACAACAGGTACATCCCATCTGCCGTTGTCATCGGTACCGACAGTAAAAAGTTCCGGGTGGGAACAGAAGATCAGATGGTTCTTCCCACCCTCTACAGCCTGCCGGTGTACCCTTCGCATCTGTGCCATTGCTTCGCCATACGGCACCTCTCCCCACTCATGTACAATCATAGCCGATAGAACGTACGCTCCAGTGCTTCGCTGAAGGTGGGATGGGCGAAGATGACCCGTTTTGCCTGTGCCGCGTCCATCTCTCCGGCCAGTGCCATCCCCACAGCGGCAATGAGTTCTTCGGCATTGGGGGCAAGAATCTCACCGCCCATAATGAATCCTTCGCTGTCAACGTAACTGACCATCATCCCTTTGGATGCATGGTTATAGACCGAGTAGGTGAACTGGTTGAGCGGTACACGCTTTTCACGGTAGGCAATGCCCGCTTTTTCCAGGTCACTTTTGCGTTTGCCCACATAGGCATAGCTCATAGGCAGAGTATGAATGAACTTTACCACATGCTCAAGGTTGAGTGCACGCGGGCTCTGTCCGAGAATCTGTTCGGTAACGTTGAGCGCTTCGGCACGTGCTGCGTGTGCAAGCTGCAGTTTGCCGTTACAGTCACCTACCGCATAATGCTTTGGCAGTGTCGTTTCAAACCAGATATCTGTCTCTATTCCCTTGCCAACGGCAATCTCCTCACAGGCAACGACATCGGTGTTGGGTCGGCGTCCGGTCGCTACCAACAGCATTTCAAAGTATTTCTCACTGCCGTCCTCAAAGAGGGTATGTACCCCGCGTTTGGTCGGTTTGGCACTTTTGATGCTCTGGGGAGTCATCAGGGTTACGCCCAGTTTCTGCAATACGCCTTTGAGGGCATTGTCCATCTCCGGGTATGCCCCTTTAAGCAGTACATCATGCCGTCCGATCAGGGTGACTTCACTGCCTGCAGCGGCAAAAAAACTTGCCATTTCAAGCCCGATAGCACCGGTACCGTACACAGCTATCTTTTCGGGTAGCTTTGTGAGGTTGAGCACATCATTGCTGGTGATGACCGTTTTTCCATCATACTCAATGCCCTCAGGAATGAATGGTGAAGAACCCGTACCCATGACGATATACTCCGCTTCGTACGTATTCTCCCCTACTTTCACCGTATGAGGAGAAACAACCACACCTTTGCCTTCAATAAGGTCGATCCCTTCACACTGCTTTTGCACCACTTTTGTAACATTCTTGAGTAGTTTGTCTTTCTTGTCGAAAAGCGTCTGCATATTGAGCTTCAACGGTGAGTCAAAAACATCATTGCGGCTCTCAAACACGGTATTGGCATGGTGAAGGAACATTTTGGAGGGAATGCACCCTTTATGGAGGCAGACACCGCCAAGCTGATTCAGGTCATTCTCGATCAATGCCACCTTTTTGCCGTTTTTCGCCGCAACAACGGCACCGGCATAGTTAAGTCCGCCGCCGATATAGATAATGTCATACATTCCTTACTCCTTGAAGTTTTTCGGATCTTTGGCTGCCGCTTTAAGCGCCTGCACAAACTCTGCTGCCTCATAGCCGTTGATGAGTCTATGGTCTACCGTAAAGGTAACAGAAAGACGGTTATCCACCGTTGCACCGATGGCAGCAATAGCGGCATCATTCTTGTTTATCATTGCATCGAAACGCTCGATACCGAACATCCCAAGATTGGAGATACCAAAGGTGGAGCCTTTGAAATCATCTGCCGTGAAGCTCTTTGATTTCAGCTTCGTTTTGAATGCAAGAAGCTGCTGTGCTATCTCATGCAGTGTCAGTCTGTTGGCATCTTTAATCACCGGCATATAAAGACTCTCCTCATCCGCCACCGCCACTGCGATGGAAGCATTGGGAAAGATTTGCATTGCATCTTCATGCAGCTGTGCGCGAAAATGTTCAAACTGCATCATCGTTTGTGCAAAGAGCTTTACCAGCAATACTGTCATGCTGTATTTCGCTTCATGTTCAAGAAGCTCTGTAGCATCCAAATGCTCATAAACACGGTACACAGGCTTGGCTGCAGAAGCGGTAACGTTGGCAATGACCGCTTTTTGCATTGGTGTCATCGGTTTGGGAAGCGGAATTTCATTGGTATCAATATAGGTACGCACCTCTTGTGTGTCTATTTTGTGATCCAATGTAAATGCCGAAGGATCGATGTGGTACATTTTCATCAGCTTCAATGCTTTTGGCGTAAAGTAATGCTCATTCAGGTAGGCATCGACATCTTCCGCATGCAGTGTCTGCTGCGGACGGTGCTCCATCAGTGTATCTATATCTATGCCGTACGCCGCCGCTTTGGCACGCGCTTTCGGCGAAACGCCTTGAGCGGATGGCGGATGGATGATGGAGGATTGATGATGGGTCTTGTTGTCACTCCTGACCTGATCAGGAGTCTTGACACTTTTCTCTGATTCACGGGAAGATCCTCCGGTCAAGCCGGAGGATGACGAAGAGGACTCCCCATTCGGTTCCTCATTACTCATTCCTAATTCCTCATTTTTATTCGGTTGCTCACTACTAACTACTCGTTGCTCGTTCCCTCTCGGTTTCTCACTGCTCGTTGCTAGTTGCTTACTACCAACATCTATTCTTGCAATCACCGTCCCAACAGGAGCTTCCTCTCCTTCTTTGACAAGCAGCTCTTTGACGGTACCGTTTTTGAAGGTTTGCACCTCCATGATGGCTTTGTCACTTTCCACTTCGGCAATGACATCACCGGTTTTGACGCTGTCACCGGGTTTTACCTTCCAGCTGACCAGTTTTCCCTCCTCCATCGAGTCAGAGAGTTGGGGCATGACGATCTCATACATCGTTTCTTCTCCCCCAGTCGATTATCTGTTCGGCAATTGAATCCGGTGTCGGAATGCTCAGCAGTTCAAGCGTTCGGTTGTAAGGGATGGGTACATCCGCACCGGCAATGCGCAGCGGTGCGGCATCGAGTGTGTAAAACATCTTTTCTGCTGCCCAACTGACAATCTGCGCACCGTAGCCGCCGGTTTTGTGCTCCTCTTCGACCATCACAAGGCGGGATGTCTTCTCGATACTCGCTTTAAGCGTGTCATAATCGACAGGGTTGAGTGAACAAAGGTCGACCACTTCACAGCTGCAGCCCAGTGCCTCTTCAATCTTCGGTACAGCAGCCATGACATCGTCAACCATCTTGAGATAGCTGACAATGGTCACATCACTCCCTTCTTTAACAATACGGGCTTTGAAAGGATCGAGAGGTGTTTTAAGATCGACTTCGCCCTTTTTGTTGTAGAGGAGTTCATGTTCTATGAATACAAAAGGATCATCACTCATCACAGCATGTTTGAGCGCATGATAGGCATAGTTGACATCGCTTGCGGCAAGCACTTTCAGACCCGGAACGGCCGAGAGCATCTGCTCGTAGCTTTCACTGTGCTGGGCAGCAAGCTGTTTGCTTACCCCCTGCGGAAAGCGCACCACCATCGGCAGCGTGATCTTGCCCGCACTCATGTAGTGGTATTTGGACATATGGTTGATGATCTGGTCAAACGCCAGCAGTGCGAAGTTGGCTGTCATGATCTCTGCCACCGGACGCAGACCGCCGATTGCCATACCAACTGCGTTACCTACAATGGAAAGTTCGGCAATGGGCGTGTCAATAAGGCGTTTTTCACCATACTTGGCATAAAGCCCTTCCGTAACACGGTAACTGCCGCCATAGCGTCCTACATCTTCTCCGAGTACCACAATGGTATCATCTACTGCCATGGTTTCATCCAAAGCTTTGTTCAATGCTTCACGATAGAGCATGGGTTCCTCCTTCTGTAAACACGTGCGCCATCAGTGCTTCGGGTGCAGGTTCTTCCGCTTCTGCTGCAAAGCTGACAGCTTCGTCAATCTCGTTTTGTGCTTTTGTCTCCAACAATTCAATAGCGCCGGCATCCATGCCATACTGCTCCTGCAATACCTTTTTCATCCGCTCGATGGGGTCACGTGCCTTGCACAGCGCCATCTCCTGAGTGCTACGGTAACTGTTGGGATCACTCATGGAGTGACCTTCATAACGGCAGGTCATCGCCTCCACAAAAATGGGGCCGTGCCCCTTTTCAAGATAGTGCTGCGCTTCACTGACCGCTTCATACACAGCAACCACATCCATACCGTCCACCTCGATGGCAGGCATGTAGGGCTCAGCTTTCTTTGCCTGTTTTTCAAAGGGAGCTACACGGGTGATCTTTGTACCGATGGCATATTCGTTGTTTTCGCATAAAAAGAGCAGCGGCAGTTTTTGGGCAGCAGCAATGTTGAGCGACTCGAAAAAGGCACCGCCATTGGTGGCACCGTCTCCGAAAACAGCCATGACACCATGCTCTTCTCCCTGAAATTTACGGGCATAGGCACATCCTACCGCATTGGGCAGATGGCCACCGACAATGGCATCACCGCCGTAGAAAAAGTGTGAAGGATCAAACAGGTGCATCGACCCGCCTTTTCCTTCGCTTACACCGGCTTCTTTGCCAAAAAGTTCCGCCATCACTGCTTTGGGGGTAATGCCGCGTGCCAGAGCCATAATATGTTCACGGTAAGTGGAAAACACATCCCCTTTTGCAAAGGCTTTCATGGCCCCCACACTCAGTGCCTCCTGTCCAATGTCGAGATGCAGGAAGCCCGAAATATCTCCCTGCATGTAGTGCTCTTTTGCCGCATATTCAAATGCCCTTCCCCGTACCATTTCATAGTAAAGGGTTTCTGCCAAAAGCTTATCCATGATTAACTCCTTTCATATGGGATGTTCTTTTCAAAGTATACTCCTCTTTTTGTTTAACTGCTGTTTGCATATACTTATGCCCCCAGATTCTCAAGCTCGAAAAGCTGACTGTCGAATTCGTGCTTGACGGCCTTATAGACTTCCATGCTGATAGTACCGCTCTGGTACATCTCCAGCAGTGCCCGACTCTCTTCCATCAGCATACGCCGCTTGGTTTTGAGCACCTCCTCTTTCACCAGTGCCTCTTTGT
>WGDG01000066.1 GCA_015493425.1 Sulfurovum sp. | reverse complement strand
GTTCAGGGATTGGCATCTGGGCAAAGAGCGGCGGATACTCCTCCAAGTTCGGCCTTACCTCTACAGAGCTGCTCGAAGCCTATGAGATACTCAAAGAGCATACGCTGCTGGAAAACCTCTGGATGGTTCACTTTCATATCGGGTCTCAAATGGGTGATATTGCGCCGCTGAAAAAAGCACTCAGAGAGGCCGGAAACATTTATGCTGAACTCAAACGGCGCGGTGCAACGGCACTGAGTGCCATCAATATCGGTGGCGGCCTGGCGGTAGAGTATTCCCAGCATACGGCTACACAAGAGCGCAACTATTCATTGAACGAATTTGCCAACGATGTGGTCTACCTGATGCAGGAGATCGCAAAAAGCAAAAAGGTCGATGAACCGGATATCTTTACCGAATCGGGTCGTTACATCGCTGCGGCACACTCGGTACTCGTGGCCCCTGTACTTGAACTCTTTTCACAAGAGTACAATGAGAAGTGCCTCCGTCCAAAAGAGAAAAATCCGCCCCTCATTCAGGAGCTTTTCGACCTTTTTAACACTATCAAGCGTACCAACGCACGCGAATATCTTCATGATGCCCTCGACCACATGGAAAGCCTTCTTACTCTTTTCGATCTTGGATACATTGATCTTGAGGACCGTTCCAATACGGAAATTCTGGTCAACCTCATCATCAAAAAAGCAATTTTTCTACTCAGGAACGAGGGATCAGATGAACTGAAGAAACTTCAAGACCGAATACAGGAACGCTACCTTGTAAACTTTTCCGCCTTCCAGTCACTGCCGGACTTTTGGGGATTGGGACAACACTTTCCCGTCATGCCGCTAAGCCATCTCTCTGACAAGCCGACCAATCCCGCAAGCATCTGGGACATCACCTGTGACAGCGACGGAGAAATCGGATTTGACCGTAACCTCCCGCTCTACCTGCATGACATCGACCTGAGCAAAGAGGAGTACTTTCTCGGCTTTTTCCTCACCGGAGCCTACCAGGAAGTTTTGGGAATGAAGCATAATCTCTTTACTCACCCTACAGAAGCAGTCATTACCTTTGATGACAAGGGAAACCACCACATCGAACATCTCATCGAAGCACAGAACCTTATGGATGTGCTCGATGATCTCGACTACGATACCGGTATCATTGACAAAGCACTCAAATACCGCATTGAAGAATCGACACTGATCACACCTGACGAGAAGCGAGAACTTCTTGGAAAAATTTATCTCTATTTAAGTGAAAATAGCTATCTTAAGACCATTCAGGCCATCAGCGAAAGCACTCAAGGAGAAAATGCGTGAACTTGTTTCAATTGATCAAAGAGGATTTTGCCAATGTCAAACGCAATGATCCGGCACTTCATTCCACCTTTGAACTCTTTTTCAACTACCCTGGCCTCTGGGCACTCTTTTTCCATCGCATCGCCCACTGGTTTTACAATAAGGGGCTACGTTTCCTTCCACGGCTTATCTCTGCGCTGGGTATGTTTTTAACTATGATCGATATTCACCCTGCTGCCAAATTCGGACGGCGTGTCTTCATTGATCACGGTGTCGGTGTTGTCATTGGAGAAACCACGGTTATCGGTGATGATGTGCTTATCTATCAGCAGGCCACACTTGGCGGAGTCAGCACTAACAAAGGTAAGCGCCACCCTACCATTGGCAACAATGTCGTCATCGGTGCAGGTTCAAAAGTATTAGGCAATATCACTGTCGGTGACAATTCCAAGGTCGGTGCCAACTCTGTCGTAGTCAAAGACGTACCGCCGGACTCTACCGCCATCGGCATTCCCGCACGTGTGCTCAAACGCGGTTATGATAAAAATCCGCTCAGCCACGACAAAATTCCCGATGTCAACAAAGAGCTCTTCGAATATCTTCTGCGCCGTATTGAAGTACTGGAAGAAGCGCTACCGAAAACAAAAAAAGAGAAGATCAAAGAGAAAGACCACACACTCGAAGAGCTTTACGACAATTTTATCCACTCAATGGATTAATGCAGGGCGTGTCCATATGAAACACCCCTGCTCCCATTATGGGGCAACCTTCTCTTTTTAGTCACCTGTCAAGCACTTTTGGTTATAATTTTTATTATTTTATTCAAAGGGATATTTATGCTTCTTTCAGACCGCATACAGACACTCTCACCCTCCTTGACCATCGCCATCTCTTCACTTGCACGCGATCTCAAAGCTGAGGGCAAGGACATTCTTTCATTCTCTGCAGGCGAGCCTGACTTTGGTACACCGCAGCGCATCAAAGAGGAAGCCATCAAAGCGATCAATGAGGGCTTTACGCAATATACTGCTGTGCCGGGTATTCCTGAACTGCTTGAAGCAGTTGCAACCAAACTCAAAAGAGACAACGATCTGGAATATGCTCCCTCAGACATTATTGTCAGCAATGGGGCAAAACAGTCACTTTTCAATCTTTTTCAAGCGACCATCAACCCGGGTGACGAAGTGATCATCCCTGCCCCCTACTGGGTTACCTATCCCGAACTTGTCAAATATTCCGGCGGTAAACCCGTTATCATTGAAACCAACGATATGACCAAGTTCAAGATCACTGCCAATCAGCTTGAGGCAGCCATTACACCCAAAACAAAAATACTCATACTTACCTCCCCTTCCAACCCTACCGGTTCGGTTTATACAAAAGAGGAGCTTGAAGCCATTGCCAAAGTTCTTGAAGGTACCGACATTCTGGTCGCCAGCGATGAAATGTACGAAAAGCTGGTCTACGGTGTCGACTTCACTGCCGCAGCAAGCATCAGTGAGGATATGTATCAGCGTACCGTCACCATCAACGGGCTGAGTAAATCGGTTGCGATGACCGGATGGCGTTTTGGCTATCTTGCCACCCCGAAAAAAGAGCTCATTGCCGCAATGAACAAGCTTCAGAGCCAAAGTACGTCAAATATCAACTCCATTACCCAAAAAGCAGCCATCCCCGCTCTGCTTGGCGAAGTAGATGAGGAGATAGAAACGATGAGACAGGCATTTGAAGCACGTGCAATCGAAGCCGTCAAATTATTCAATGATATTGACGGTCTCTCGGTAGTTGCCCCACAGGGTGCCTTTTACCTTTTCGTCAACACCAAAGATATTTCCAACGATTCCATCGCATTCTGTAAAGAACTGCTGCAGGAGACCGGTGTAGCAGTAGTTCCGGGCATCGGGTTTGGAAGCGAAGGCTACTTTCGCTTCTCTTTTGCCACTGATATTACGACCATTCGTGAAGGTATCAGACGTATCGAAAAGTTTGTACAGAAGAGAAAGGAGGCGTAAGCCTCTCTTCTCTTCCCTCCGCTATGAGAAAACTATTCCCAAAATCACTCTTTTACCTGTCTCTCCTCTTTACCACGCTCTCTGCATCACACACCCAGCCAAGAAATATTGACTTTTCCACAGTCATCAGTGGTGGTGTCAGCCTTGGTGCCTATGAATCGGGTTACAACTGGGCGATGATCAAGATGCTGAACACCCTCAATACTTCACCCAAATGGCACATAAGACCAAATCTTCGTTCAGTTGCAGGTGCCTCTGCCGGTTCCATCAATGCACTGCTTACTGCCACATACTGGTGCCAAAAGCCTTCCGCCTCCTATCAAAACACTGTCGAAGACAACCTCTTTTTCGAAACCTGGGTCAATCTTGGACTTGAAGATCTCATCATCAAAGGCAGTGACCCGCACAACAAGAGCACACTTTTCAGCCGCAAGGCACTAAGGAAAAAGGCTGACAAGATTATGGCTCACCTTGAAAAGCCCGTTTTTAAGGAAGAGTGCAGTGTACCTATAGGCTTCACCGTTACCAAGGTCACACCCATTGTCGAAAACTATGAAAACATCCCTATCAAAAATCAGAACTTTTCGGTACCTTTCGATTTCACTGTACACCAAGGCAAAGTAACTATACGAAACAAAACAATGCCGGAAAAGAGTACCCTCTTTTACCTCTCCATCCCTGGTATCGAAAAGGACTATACCAGGATTGTCAATGTCCTCTTTGCTTCTTCCGCCTTTCCCGGCGCGTTCGAACAGGTCAAACTGCGATATGCCTACAAAGGCAGGGTACGTGAAAGCTACTTCATTGATGGTGGCGTTTACGACAATATTCCCTTGGGGTTAGCAACGGTGCTCAATCCAAAAGCGAACAACTTTCTGCTGATCGACCCCAACAATATGCGTAAGGAGCCGCCGTCTTCAGATGAAGATGAGGAGGAGCCCCCTATAGGTTTTTTCTCTTCAAGTCTCATTCCTATGGTCAATTCCGTAGAAATTCTACAACAGATGAAACTCTACCAGGCGATCAACCGCTACTTCAGAAGGCACCCGGAGCGAAAACTCATCCTCTCATCACGCTACCATCCGCTTACGGCAGGCTTTCTCGAGCATTTCGGTGCCTTTCTTGATCGGAATTTCCGTCTTTACGACTACCATGTCGGTGTCTACGATGCCATCTACCAGCTTGCGGACAAACTAGGCAAAATCGGCATCTACAATAACCTTTCACAGCCTGAACGGATGGATCTGCTGATGAAAAAGCTCAACATTGACAAGAGCAAAGAGGCCTACACCGCCTACCGCTTCTTCAGGGCTACGGAGTTTCACCTCGAAAAACCCGACAGAAACAACCGCTACGGGGCCATCTACTACGCATTCGACCGAAAGCTTCCAGACAGCAAACGCTACAGTGCAGATGCATTCAAAGCCTTTCTCGGCAAGCTTGATATGCGCTACCTGCCTGTTAAAAAGGGAACATTTCTCTATTATGCCAGAAAAGATATCGACAACTGGTACAAACGGCCGCTGCGCTACCTTGTCGACCGTGTCACCTACCTTGAAAACGAACGCGCCAAGGTCTATCCGGGCTACAAACCAACCGCCAAGGTAATGGGACTTGGTGCATGGCTGGCCTCGGGCATGCTCAAAGAGCAGGAGGGGTGGGATATCCTCCCCATCAATGCCCCCTATGACCCTAATGAGGCGGCTTACAGGAATATACTGCGCTTCATTCCCACGGAGCTCTCCGTCGATACCGTTAACGGCGGTTTCTCCTTAGCCTATGAAGGCTACTGGTACCATAAACTTGGCTTTCTCAACGGTCTGGACTTCAAAGCCTCCTACAATGTGCACAAAAATGATGGTGACTTTGTCAGGTTCGATGCTGATGCTTTTAGTGAATACAATGATTTTCTGACCGTAGGTGGCGGTGTCAGTGCCTTTGGAAATATAGAGCACCGTTTCTACGATAGAGATACGGCATACGGCGGAAACGTCTACCTCGATGTCATGGATATCTTCCGTATGACCTATGTCTACCGCCACGGCAATGTGCAGGACAACAACTACCTCTACTTTGGGATTGAAAATCTCCCAAGTCTCATTTACTGGCTAAGCAGGTAAAATTCAGCGCTTTTTCGTCAAGCGTGTCAAAAAATACCAGAGTATCCCAAGCACTGCAACGGCAAAGAGCGGTGCCAGCCATGGACGGTGTTTCAGCCCTTCGAACATTGCAATAATCGGCTCACTGGCAAAATAGGCACTCAACCCGATAACACACACAAAAACAATCGACGCAAAGAAGTTGAAGAAGACAAACTTTTTAAAGTCATACTTGGACAGCGCCATAGAAATAGGCACCAGAGTCTTGACCCCGTAGATGAACTTTTGAATGAAGATCGCCAGTACACCGTACTTTCGCATGATCAACGTTGCCAGCGCCAGCTTCCGCTTGTGCTTTTTGAAGTAAGGCATTACCTCTTTTTTCTGATACTTGCCAAGGTAAAAAAGAAAATTGTCCCCCATAAAGTTTGCAACTGCCGCAACGACCAGTGCTGTTGTCAAATCCATATGCCCCATGTAGGAAAATACACCTGCTGCCGCAACAATAAAAAAGGAACCGCCAAATGAGAAAAAAGCTACCGCCAGATATCCCCAGGTCTCCAGTGAAGAAAAGTCCATGATCCAACCTCTAATAGAATGGCGTATCTTACCAAAACTTCACTAATGCCGCCATCTCTTCTCTGTCACTAAAGCTCTGCTATAATAACGCTCATGATACATACACTGCTTTCCATTCTCTTTGTCTATGCTTTCATCGCACTGGGCTACCTTGCCAAACGTATTTTCAAAACACAGATAGACTCAAGGACACTGACCTTGATGTCGGTCTATTTCATGCAGCCCTTTGTAAGTGTATGGGGATTCAGTACCGCCAAACTGCACTGGGAGCACTTTAGTGTTGTAGGCATCTATTTTGGCATTATTTTCATTTTGCTTATTCCTTCTATCTATATTGCCAAAATCATTTTCGATGATCCTAAAAAACGTTCCATCTTTTCCATCGCAGGCTTTGTGGGCAATACAGGTAACATCGGCATTCCACTTGGCATCGCCCTCTTTGGTGAGCAGAGTGTCATCTACACTACCCTCATCAACATTGCCAATGTGGTGGTGGTCTATGTACTGGGTGCGTACATCTACTCACGCGGCAGCTTCGATGTCAAAACCTCACTGCTTAACATCATCAAGATCCCCATCATCCCTGCTTCAGCTGTTGCGATGGTACTCAACCTTACACATGTCACGCTGCCTGGGCAAATACTGGAGTTTTTCAAGATGGGTGCCTATGCCGGGATTGTCCTGCAGCTCTTTTTGCTGGGTACCTTTCTCTACGGCATCAAGATACGGGAGGTACACCCCAAACTCTTTGTAGGTACACTCAGCCAAAAGTTTCTCTTCGTCCCTTTCTTCAGCGCACTCATTCTCTCACTGACCGACTTGCCGCTTTTTGTACAGGCGGTCATTTTAATGGAAATGATGACCCCGCTTGCCGTTGCAAACATCAATCTTGCCTCACTCTACGACTGCCGTCCGCAGGATGTGACTGCATTGATACTGCTAAGTACCCTGCTCTTTATTCCCGTGCTTTTTCTCTTTACCCTCTGGGTGGTACCGCTTTACGGGTAGGCTATATACCATTTACGGTTTAGCAATTTAATTTACATAATAGCCATAATGTGCCAATATCAGCCAAAACGTCGTTGAACCTTTGAAGTTTTGACATGATCTCTGCATCGTATAATCTTTCAATGCATAGCATGCATCGCTTCTTATACCCTCTTTGCACACGCGTTGCATCCCATAGTCTTTAAGTCCGTAACAGGCATCTGTGCCTGCTCCCTCTTTACACACACGCTGCAGGCCATAGTCTTTAAGTCCATAACAGGCATCTCCTCCTGTTCCCTCAAGACAAACCCTTTGCGGTCCATATTGGCTGATCCTGTAACATGCATCTTTTCGTGCACCCCGAAACATATTTTTTAAACTGTCCCTTACCGCATCAGCATTCTCACATGCCTTTTGATGCCCTTTTGCACATCCTTTATCCAGATAATACAGAGCCGTATTCAAATCTCTGCTTACACCTTCACCATTGCCATACATCAATCCCAAGTAGGCACATCCTTTGGCACTTCCCAGATCACATGCTTTACGGTAATAGATAACTGCTTGTCCATCATCAACAGAAACACCTTGTTTACCTTCATCATAAATGACACCTACCGATAGACAGGCAGAAACATCATCCGCATCACACCAGCTTTTCATTAACGCAAAGGTAGAGCTTTGCATTGCTTTTGAAAGATCTTCCTGCTCCTTTTGGCTATTTAACTGTTCTATTCTCTCTTCATAGGCTTGTTTGATACATGTAACATCACTTTTACACCGGTTACGCTGCTTCAGCCACGCTCGTTGTGTTTTGTCTTTTCCATCTGCCTTAACTGCACCGTAAACACTCGCAAGTTTTTTATCTAACTTCCCTAACTCATCGTTAGCACAAATCGTATGTTCGGTTCTGTTTAAATGAGAAGCATTACACCAGGAAGGAAGCGTATCATCTGTTTGATCTGCTTGAGAAGATTTATTGTTTTGTATAATATTGATCAGTTCATTTCGTGTTTTACATACTGACTTATTGGTATTACACACAATTTTGACACCCTTGGAATTGGTAAGTGTTTTACAGGTACTGTTCACTTTTTTGAAAAAGAAGTATGTACCATCCATACTGACAGCAAGTTTACATTCCGGTGTTGTAAAACCGCCAAAACGTACTATTTTCGCTTTAACAGATCCAAATTGTACATCTTTCCCCACTGTTACCTTAAGATCTTTTGACGGTATCTCACGTGCATAGAGCACTGTAACCAACGTAATAAGCGTTATTATTAGAGCTTTTTTCATAATCCTCTCTCCTTTTCATGTATCATGCAATATATTGGGAAGTAATGCCATCAAGACATTTCCCGCTCCTCCTGATTACACTACCTGTTATCTACTGTTAATAAAGCTACTATTTTAGCAATCATGCACTGAGAAGAGGATTGAACCTCCCCCTCTCAATTCTTGGGACAGGATACATCCTGTAAATAACGGAGTATCCTGCTACAATAACCCCAATTATGCTAAAATAACACTACTTTACCCAAGGAGCTTCCATGTCAAACAAAACCCTTATTATCGGTGCCGGCGGTGTCGGGAATGTTGTTGCATTCAAGTGTGCGATGAATGCCGACACGTTCGGAGAGATCACCCTTGCCAGCCGTACCAAAAGCAAATGCGATGCCATCGCCCAAAATGTCAAAGCAAAAACCGGTATTGCCATCAACACAGCACAGGTCGATGCGGACAGTGTCGAGGAGCTTGTCTCGCTCATCAGAGAGATAGAAGCAGACATTGTCATCAATGTGGCACTGCCTTATCAGGATCTCACCATCATGGATGCCTGTGCGGCGTGTCAGGTTGACTACCTTGACACAGCCAACTACGAACACCCTGACGAAGCGAAGTTTGAGTACAAAGAACAGTGGGCACGCGACCAGCTCTTTAGAGAGCAGCACATCATGGGACTGCTTGGCAGCGGGTTTGACCCGGGCGTGACCAATGTCTTTGTCGCCTATGCGCAAAAGCACTACTTTGACGAGATCCACACCATCGACATCCTCGACTGCAACGCCGGTGACCACGGCTACCCCTTTGCGACCAACTTCAACCCCGAGATCAACCTGCGTGAGGTGAGTGCCAAAGGGCGTTATTGGCAAAGAAACGAGAATGGTGAGGGTGAGTGGATAGAGACCGAACCGATGGAAATCAAACAGGTATGGGACTACCCCGAAGTGGGTCCAAAGGACAGCTACCTGCTCTACCACGAAGAGATGGAATCACTGGTCAAAAATATTCCGCACCTCAAGCGCATCCGATTTTTTATGACCTTTGGAGAGAGCTACCTGACACACATGAGAGTAC
>WGDG01000065.1 GCA_015493425.1 Sulfurovum sp. | reverse complement strand
TCCTTGCAATTTAATCTCTTATTTTACTATATTTTATTAAAATATCTTCAGAGAATCATAACAAAATCACAACATTTAGAAGAGAAGGCAGCGGCAGTATGGACTTTAACGAACTCAAAAAAATCATCGAGATCAACTCATGGACAAAAAACAAAGAAGGTGTCGATGAAAACGGCGAAATCTTTGGCTACTGGTTAGAAGTACTCGGCTATACGCTTACACGCTACCCCAGAGAAGAGATCGGTGATCACCTGCACCTTACCGCACCCCAAAAAGAGGGTAAAAAGCTTTTACTGCTCGGACACCTCGATACTGTTTTCCCTCCCGGTACATTTGAAGAGTTTAAAGAAGATGAAGCATGGATATACGGTCCGGGAGTATGCGATATGAAAGGGGGCAACTATGTTGCACTTCAGGCACTTCGTAATGTGCATAAAAAATACGGAGAGATTCACAATATAGATTTTCTGCTTGTCAGTGATGAAGAGACCGGCAGTGACGACAGCAAACATCTCTCTGCCAAATTGGCAAAAGCGTATGACTGCTGCATGGTCTTTGAAGCGGCAGGCGTACACGATGAAGTGGTCATTGGACGCAAGGGAGTCGGTACTTTCTTCATTGACATCGAAGGTATTGCCGCGCATGCGGGTAACCACTATGACAAAGGTGCAGATGCCAACCTTGAAGCAGCGATCAAACTGCAAAAACTTGTTGCACTGACCGATCTTGAGAAAGAGACAACGGTCAATGTAGGCAAGATAGAAGGCGGCATCGGTGCCAACACCATCTCGCCCAAAGCGAAACTCACCTTCGAACTGCGCTACACTACGACGGATGAACGCGACAGAGTTCTCGATGCCATCGATGAAATTGTCAACACCGCTTATGTCGAGGGCACGGAATCCAAACTTTCCGGCGGTATTCAGCGTGATGTAATGCAGCCTACACAGGAACAGGCAGCCTTTGTCAAAAAGATAGAAACACTATGCAACATCACCCTGCCTACCGAAAAACGCGGCGGAGTGAGTGATGCCAACATTATTGCATCACAGGGAGTCCCTACCCTCGATGGCTGGGGACCCTACGGTGACGGTGACCATACGGTGCATGAGAGAGCAAGTAAAAAGAGTTTTGAAGAGCGTATTGCGCTGGTTACACAGATATTCGAACACTTTCTGCAAGGGGAGATATAGTCCGGCACCTTGCAAAGAGTTTTTTCAAATCAACGGTGAAGTAGAAAACACTACATACCGTACAGTGCCCAAATGATGGTAGCAACTCCCAGCAGTGCTACCCAGACAGCAGAACGGATACCGCCTTTTATACCGCCAAACCATACGGCATACAGCGCTTTGAGAAGGTTGTTGCTGCCTGCAGCGATCATAATGGCCGCGATCAGTTCATGCTGGGCAACGGCATATTTTCCTGTCAGAAGCGAAAGAATGAAAGGGTCAATGTCGGTAAATCCGACGACAAATGAGAGTACCTGCAACCCACTGTTTCCGTAGTGGCTGATGACAAAATGGGTAATGACCATCATGAGGACAAAAAGACCGGCAAAGAGAAAGGCCGTACCCAGCTCCAGTGGGTTTTTGTCGACAAATTCGGCATGTTTGGTTTGCTGCTTCTTTCGTGAAAGATAAAGGAAGGAAAAAAAGAGCCCTGCCAGTGACAAGGTGACAAAAGGAACAATCAATGTTTTGGCAACTGTGAAGTTAAAGATTCCGGCGACAACAAGAAGCCGAAGGTACATCATGGATGTTGCGGCGATGATGGCTGCATCGATGACCGGATTGTCACCACCTGATTTTGCTTTACGTGCCAGTACCACAGTCGTTGCAGTCGAGGAGTAGGTACCGCCGAAAATCCCTGTCAGAAAATAGCCTTTGGAAGGAAAAAGGTATTTTTGAACCAGATAACCGCCGTAGCTAATACCCGAAATAACCACTACTGCCAGCCAGATTTTGAAAGGTGAAATAGGCAGATAGGGAATGGTGTCGGTATTGGGAAGCAAAGGCAGGATGACGGCAGAGAGCAGTACCATCTTTCCCAGTGTTTCAAACTCATGCATATTGACTGTTTCTCCCCAGTGGTGAAGAGACTGCTTGGCATTGAGCAGAAAGATAATGAGTACAAACAGCAGTGAAGGCATCCAGAGAGGGAAACGCTCGGTCAGCGGTCCTAAGGTATATACCGAGAGCATTACCACATAGGGCAAAATGCTTGACTTGCCCTTCTCCAGTTTGTGCCAGTAGAGCATGGCAAAGAGTACAGAAAGCCCCATCAGTACGGCTATGTAGACACTCAGTCCGGAAGGGTCGAGTTTATAGAAAAAATAGCCGAGAATACCGATGAAGGTATAGGTTCGTGCCGTACCGAAATAGAGATTTTCTTCGTTGGCATGGTATTGTTCCCGGTAGGTACGAAGCTCCATACCGACAAGAAAACTGAAAACAATCGTTACTGTCAGATGGATAAGGCCAGGAGCGAGACTCATGGTGCGATCATCCCTTTTTCATAGCAGACCGGGTCAAACTTGCAGACAACATTATGGTCATAAAGGAGCAGCTCTTCACGTTTGTCCGGATAGTTGTTCTGGCTTAGAAAATGTTTCATCACATTGATGCGTGCCTCCTTTTTATCATCAGTATGGACAACATACCAGGGGGCGTAGACGAACGAAGTTTTGTTGAACATTGCATCTCTGGCTTTGGAGTAGGCTTTCCATTTTTCCTGCGCCTTCGCATCGATGGGACTGAGTTTCCACTGCTTGAGCGGGTCGGTCTTGCGTGCGTCAAGACGTTTTTTCTGCTCCTTTTTGGAAATGTCGAGGTAGTACTTGAAAAAGCGGATGCCCGAATGGGTCAGCATCTGCTCAAAGCTGCCTACCTCTTCCATAAAGGTTTTGTACTGTTTGGCTGTACAAAAGCCCATGACCTTCTCTACGCCAGCACGGTTGTACCAGCTGCGGTTGAAAAAGACGATCTCTCCCTGGCTTGGCAGATGCGGCACATAGCGCTGAAAATACCACGATTTTGTCTCTTTGTCACTTGGTTTCCCCAGGGCGACAGTGCGTGCTTCCCTTGGACTGAGGTGTTCGGTAAAGCGCTTGATGGTACCGTCTTTCCCAGCGGCATCACGCCCCTCAAAAAGCAGACAGACGGCAATCTCTTTTTCGATGACGTGTTTTTGGAACTTTACCAGTTCCACCTGCAGTTCGTAGAGCTCTTTTTTGTAAATTGATTTTTTCATGCTGTTCTCCTATGCCCATCCGCGCAGGACACCCTGCATCATATAGGTTTTTGAAAGATAGAGTGTTGTGTACCAGTAGGTACCGTGGCACTGCATAGGATCGAGGCTTATCATGGGTGAAAGGGGGTTTCCTTTGTAGTTCCACGCTTCGATCATTGCTGCCTTTTTTTCCGGGCAGAGCATCGTGTCTGAACCGTATCCCTCATAGTGTGCTTTGGGTTTTTCTCCCTCATCGATGGCACGGATGGTATCGGTAATGATCTTGACCTGCTCACTGATGGACGAAGCGCTTTTGAGGGTATCGCATCCTGCAACATCGCCGATGGCAAAAAGTTTTGGGTACACTTTGTGTTCCAGTGTGTTTTTGTTGACATGGACAAGACCGTTCTCATTGAGCAGGCCGGCAGTTTCCAGGAAGCCGGCTGCTTTCATCGGTGGGGTGATATGTATAAAGTCGTATGGCAGTGTTCCCTTATTTTCAAAGGTTGCTTTTTGATTGCCGGCATCAATGGCTGTCAGGCTGTCTGTGATGATATTGACACCCTCCTTTTTCATAAGTGTGCGGTAACGTTTGTCATAGTGTTTATTTTCCGAAAGTTTCCCATCTTCTGTTATAAAGCTGATTGCTACACGGTCTCTGAGGTTTGCTTTTTCAAGGCGCTGGGTAAGGGTCAAAAGAACACTTTTGGCTGCAGCCGGTGATTTGGCTCGAATGCCTGACTGGGTGAAGAAAACATGCAGTTTTTCCTTCTTGGAAGCTTTTTGTGCTTTTTCTACAACTTTGTCAAGCTGGAGTGAAAGGCGAAAAGCACCATGCAGATAGTAGACACTGCCAATAGCTTTGTCATTCATCCATGCCGGCAGTGTGTCCATACGTTCAAGAGAAGTAATGTTGCTTCCCAGTCCCTCTATGGCATCAAAATCAAGCTGCAGCCCGGTAGCGACAATAATGTAGTCATAATGTACCTCTTTGC
>WGDG01000064.1 GCA_015493425.1 Sulfurovum sp. | reverse complement strand
TGTGCACCGCTTTTACGTGCAACGATCTCCACACGGTGCATGCCGTAGCTGTTGTCCTCTTTTTCGATGACGGCACCTTTGATGGATTTGTAGAAACTCAGCCACCCCGAACCCGAATTGAAACGGTCACGGGTGTCAAAGAGCGGATCGCCGCTGATGGTGTCGATGAATACGCCGTCACCGGTGTGTTTGAACTTTTCGTACCGTTTGCAAAAACGGCTCTCCGTCCCTTTTGCGAATGCGACATGAAACGCTTCGCTCTTGGTTCCCAGCTTGAATGCACCGATGGCTTTGTAGAAGGCCTTTTCATCCATATAGCCCACATGGCGCCAGACTTCTTTTCCGTCTTCGATGAGGAGAAGCGTGGGGGTGCCGTTGACGGGGCCATCAAGTTTGAAGCCGCTTAGCTGCTTCGCTTCGGCGGTACGTAGCGGCAGTGTGCCGTGGTAGTGGTCGAGTACATCGAACTTGAAGTCTTCGCAGAAACGGCAGTGGGGTGCGGTGATGACAAGTATCTCCTTGCCGCCAAGCGGTGTGATTATGTCACTCTTTTGTTTTTGTGCGGTGAACTTCACGCCTGTTGCGTGGTTGGGGCAGTAGCCCGAAGGGTTCTTTTTAAGGTAGTCCTGGTGGTATGTTTCAGCGGGCCAGAATTTTGCAAGCGGTTTGATTTCGGTCGTGATGGTGCCGTAGCCCGCTTTGGTCAGGAGTTTCTGGTAGTGTACTTTTGTTTCGAGTGCTGCTTTTTTTTGTTCCGGCGTGGTGTAGTAAATGGCGCTTCGGTAATTGTTGCCTACATCGTTTCCCTGACGGTTTTTCTGTGTGGGGTCGTGCATTTCCCAGAACGATTTGATGAGTTTTTGCGCGGATATTTTGCTGTCATCGTAGACTACCTTGACAGATTCTGTATGGTTGATGATGCCTTTGGGAGTATGGTGCCGGTATTTGAGAACGGTATGGTAGTCCGGGTTGTTGTAGTTGCCGCCGGCATAGCCGGAGACAGCTTTGATGACACCGGGCATCTGCTCAAAGTGTTTTTCAACACCCCAGAAGCAGCCGGCTGCAAAGATAATGGTCTGCGGCTTGGCAAAGAGGGTGACGGCAAGGGTAAAAAAGAGTATGGCTATTTTCATCGTTTTGTTCCTTTGGAATGGATAGCCGAAGTGTAGCAAAAAAATGTGTAGCGGTGTGGAGTGCAATGAGAATTTCAAAGTAGCAATTTTGTATTTTTGACAAAACAAAGGTTTCACTCGATGACGACAAAGCTGCACTCAACCCGTAGGGCGGCTCTGCCGTTTGCAGCTGCCAGAGTTATCGAGTGAAACCCTGGTCAACGATTAAGAGAGGTCATTTTGGATAATTTGGCTATAATACGCAAAACCCGTGAGTGTATCACGCAAACAAAAATGAACGGAAAAACATGCCCCAGACAAAAGAACAGAACGACCACATCCGCATCGGCGAAATAAACACCCTCAAAATCGAACGCGACACCGACTACGGCTACTACCTCAGTGCCAAAGACTACGAAGAAGTGCTGCTGCCCAATATTTACATTATGGAAGACGAGATGCCCATGGGCAGTCTGCTCGATGTCTTTGTCTATACCGACAGTGAAGACCGTCCGGTTGCGACAACCAAGATGCCTTATGCAAAACTGGGAGAGTACGGCTATTTCACGGTGGTAGACTACAAAAGCTACGGCGCCTTTGTCAACTGGGGGCTTCCCAAAGATCTCTTCGTACCGCTTTCTCAGCAAAAAGAATATTTTAACATTGGCAAAAAGTATGTGCTGCGGGTCTGTCTGGATGAAAAAACGGGCAGACTCTACGGAACGCAGAAGATAGGAAAGTATTTCAAACGTGACCTAAGAGGGCTGCAGCAAAACCAGATGTGCGAGATGCTCGTCCTTGCAAAGACGCCGCTTGGCTACAAGGTGATTGTCGACAACCTCTATGAGGGGATGCTCTTTGAGAACGAGATTTTCGAGACGCTTAGGGTAGGCGACAGGAAAAGAGGCTACATCAAGACAATCCGAAAAGACGGAAAGCTCGATATGTCGCTTCAGCCCATCGGCAAAGCGGCAAAGCTTACGCTTGCGGAAGGCACAGTATTGCAACTGCTGAAAGAGGCAGACGGCAGGCTTCCTTTTACCTACAAAAGCGATGCGGAAGCGATTGCCAAAACATTTGGACTCAGTAAAAAAAATTTCAAGCGTACGCTGACTGCACTTATCGATGCGGGGAGAATCGAACTGCACGAAGATGCCATTGCACTTAAGGAGGAAAAATGAAAATCGTTGGACTGATGCTCATTGCGGCAACCTTCCTCTTTGCCCTCCAAGGTGAAGCAGTCTTTGAAAAAAAATGCGCTTCCTGCCACAGTGAATACTACATTCCCCAAAGCAAACTGGTGGTCAACTACCAGCACAATAACAAAGATCTCAATCTAACAGCTCCGACAGTAACGGAACTTTCGTTTCGTATCAAAGACCAGGTAGGTGACCGTACCCTTGATGCAGAAGGACAGAAGTTTGAGATAGAGGACTGGCTGACGCAGTTTCTCAAAAATCCCAAAGTGTTTCACACTATTTTGCCCAAAAATGCCCGTAACGTGTATGGGCAGATGCCTCCGGTGAAGGTAACGGAAGAAGAAACTGAAGCATTGGCGGATTTTCTGTATGAGTATGCTGAAAAGATGATGATTGCCCATGGGGTCAAACGCTACAGTTACGATGAAGCACTCCAAATTGCCCGCAAGCATCAGAAGATCATCCTCATTGAAGGGTATCTGCCTTTTTGTCGCGGGTGTATCTGGATGGATAGAAATGTGATGGTTGAGCCCGAAGTGAAAGCAGTGTTGAACAAAGACTTTGTATTGGTCAGGAAAAACCTGCTGATCGAAAAGCTGCCGCTTGGTATGAAGCGGTTGGGAACACCGTCCTTTTATTTTATCGCACCCGATGGGAAGCGTATTATAGATATGGTGGAGGGGAGTGGTACCAAAGAAGAGTTTCTTTCTCTGCTGACATCGATAAAAGAGAGAGTTTACAGATAATTCTTTGTCATAATGGGAAATGAACTTAATATTAAGGAGCAAAAATGGACTTGAATGAACTTTTCCAAATGGGTGCCCAGCTCATACAGAACAACAGTGACGATGCGACAACAGGACTCGATCTTGACAATGTTGCCAATGCGATCGGTTCTCTGATTCAGAATGAGGACGGCGGACTTGATCTTTCAACATTTGTTTCCGGTCTTTCAGAGAACGGACTGGGTGAAATTGTCGGTTCATGGCTTGGCAATGGTGAGAACAAATCGATTGACCCTGAACAGGTGAGCGCACTGCTGGGTTCTGAGAAGGTTTCGCAGTTTGCCTCTGGGCTTGGACTTGAAGAGGGCAGTGCGCTGCAGGCGCTTGCCGATGCCCTGCCGCAGGTGATCGACCAGGCAACTTCCGGTGAAGAGAATATTATCGATCAGATGCTTGGGCAGGTTGGCGGTGCTGAGGGTGCCATGGGTATGCTTGGTAAAATGTTCGGTTAACACCGCTACATACAATTGTCTGTCAATTTGACAGACAATTCTGATTCACTTCTTTTTTTTGCTACACTTCCTGTATGAAAATAGTTTCTCTTTTCCTTATACCGTTTTTCCTTCTTGCTGTACCGTTCAAAGTAGCAAGCTACAATGTCGAAAACCTTTTTGATGCTGTGAACAACGGAACCGAATATGACGAGTTCATTCCGGGAAGACACAATTGGAGCAAACGTATGGCAGAGAGAAAGCTTAACCATACTGCTGAGGTGCTGTGTGATCTCAATGCCGATATTGTGGGCTTGCAGGAAGTAGAAAATGCACAGGTTTTCAGACAACTGCAAAAACGGCTTGCACGGGTAGGATGTCCGTACCGTTACGGAGTGATCACCTCTAAACGAAACGCTTCTGTACAGGTAGCACTGCTTTCGCGTTTTCCTATTCAAAGCCATAGAGACCTCCGGGTCAGTTTTGCTGACGGTGTACGGGATATTCTCGAAGCCGATGTGATTGCCGAAGGCTACCCGCTGAAGCTTTTTGTCAACCACTGGAAATCACGAAGCCGAAAAGGCTTTGAGAGCAAGCGTATTGCCTATGCGAAGGTACTCAGAAAACGTCTTGAAAGACTTCCAAAAGGAAGTGAATATATGCTTCTCGGTGATTTCAATACCGATTACGATGCCTATCTCACATTGCCAAAACGTTTAAACGATACCAATGGCAGGATTGGCTTGAACCATCTGCTTGGGACGGTGAAAGAGGGGGCGCTTTTAAGCAAAGTGCAGGTGAAGAACGGCAATGGTGTGCAACATTACGATCTATGGCAGGAACTTCCCTATCGGCAGCGCTGGAGTCACAGGTTTTACGGACATAAAAGTACACTTGACCATATACTGCTTCCCAAAACAATGTTTGACGGTAAAAAGATAGACTATGTCAACAACTCTTTTGCTGTATTCAAACCACGGTATCTTTTTACGAAAAAAGGTTATATCAATCATTGGGAGATCAAAGCCGGCAGGCATACGGGGAGGGGATACTCCGACCATCTTCCCATCTACGCACTGTTTGATACCATACCTTTTGTACCATCCTCAAAAGATGACGTCCAAAAGCCTGTCATCGGTACGATTGACATGCTTTACAAAAACAAAAAACTGCAGCAGCCTATCATTCTAAAAGATGCTGTTGTTGT
Source organism: Sulfurovum sp. (assembly GCA_015493425.1). Lineage (GTDB taxonomy): Bacteria > Campylobacterota > Campylobacteria > Campylobacterales > Sulfurovaceae > Sulfurovum. Next base: position 5,517 of record WGDG01000064.1, on the reverse strand, counting down.
GCTAAAACGCGGCCGCTATGCAGTCATAAAGCAGTCGCCAAAAGGCAGGGGTATCTTTGTTTTTGGTGCACTACGTGGGCTTGAAGAAGGAAAACGGTATGACTTGCGTGTCGATGAGGCAGGAAGCTACAGAGGACTGAAAGAGATTACGTCGATGGTAAAACTCAGAGAGAAAGGGCGCAGCTCTCTGGCTGCGTATTACGATTCGCTTGAAAATCTGCGAATGAATGAAGTGGTACGCAACATTGCAGGGGTGTATAAAAACGGCTATTTGTACACCGGCAGCCAAAGCATACCCATTTACTTTAAAAATCGTAAACTTACACCAAAAAATGGTGCCCAGCTTACCGTATACTATGCGCATATTGGGTATTATAAGCGTATACAGCTGGTGGTTTACAGCAAAAAAGATTTTCGTATAAGGAAGTAACGATGGCATATTACAACTGGATACTGGCATTCCATGTCATGAGCTTTGTCAGCTGGATGGCAATGCTCTTTTATCTACCGAGGCTTTTCATTTACCACAGGGAGAATGCCGATACCAAAGCATTTACCGATGTGGTGGAAGTACAGGAGTACAAACTGATGAAATACATCGGTGTACCGGCAATGTGGGCAACTATTCTTTCCGGCGGTACAATGCTTTACCTCAACAGCGGCATTTTCAGCAGCGGCGGATGGATGCATGTAAAGCTTTTTCTGGTTGCGCTGCTGATCGCCTATCATTTCTCACTGGAGAAAATTAGACAAATAATGATTGACAACCCTCATTTTAAAAGCAGCAAATGGCTGCGTGTCTATAACGAAGTACCCACACTGCTGATGATCGGCATTGTGATTATGGTCGTTGTTAAACCGTTTTGATAATTATTTTGTGATATAATCGGTTGATATAAATCAATAAAAAGGAATACTTCCATGGAACTACCAGCTTTGAAACTGCCGGCAATCAATTTGCCGTTTGATGTCCCCGTCCTTCTCCACCCGCCAATCGATCACTTTGTGATTGCGATTCCTGTCATTGTCCTACTCGTTGAGATCATCAATCTTTTTGCCAAAAAAAGAGCGATCGGTGTGATCACATTTTTCCTGTTGGTGGTGGGAATGTTGGCAGCATTTGCTGCTTACTATACCGGTACGATCGACGGAAAAGAAGCCTTTGACGGACTGACACAGGCAGGGCAGGCGGAACTGAAAGCACATAAACTGCTTGGAACCTATCTGATGCTCGCTTCGGTAGTAGTTGTACTCTTTAAACTTCTGTCTGCGACCATTAAGAAAGGGCTTATGAAAGGGCTCTATCTGTTGGTACTGGTTGTGTTTGTTGCAGGTATCCTGAAGCAGGGGCACGATGGCGGCGAACTTGTGTATGAACATGGTGCAAATGTCGAACGTGTTGCAGACCTCGACAGTGATCTGTTCGATGCCAAAGAGGAGCTTGACGAGCTTAAAGAAGAGATGAAGTCAAACAGCCAAAAAGCTGCGGAAACAGTAGAAGCGGTTAAGAAAACGGTTTCTGAAGCTGTGGATAATGCTGCGAAAAAAACAGGCGAAGCTGTAGAGAGTGCCAAAGAGAATGGCGCTGCAGCAGTCGAAGCGGTCAAAGCGAAAGGTGCCGAGGTTGTTGAAGCGGTTAAAGCAAAAGCCGCAGAGGTAACAGAACATACACCAGCACCTGTAGTGGAAAAGGTAGAAGAAGCGCCGGCACAGACTGTACCGGTTGAAACACACTGACTATTATCTGACCGGTCAGGATGATCCGTCATCCTCATCGGGAAGCAATTCGTATTTTTCTTCCGGCGGGATTTTTTTCAGTGTTGAAAGATACTCCGCCATTTGATCAATCTGTTCATCACTTAAACCTTTGGCAAAGGAAACCATGACTGTTCCAAATGCCGAACGTGTTTTTCCTTTTTTCAAATCTCTTAAACGTTCTTTGAGTACATTGGCATCACGCCCGATCAGTCTCGGTGTAGCACCAATGCCTTCCGCATAGATGCCGTGGCAGGCACTGCATCCGTTCTTCATATAGAGCTCCTGCATAGATTCTTTTGAAAAAGCAAGAGATGAAGCACATATGACAAGTAGGATTTTATAACGCATAACAAACCTTTGATTATCTAATATGGATACATGTATTTTACTATATGTTGTTGAATAAAAAAATAATTGAAAGTATTACAGAAGCATTACACTTTCGTGTTGTTATATTTTACACACTTTATTGTAAGATTATATGGTAAATATATGGAAAAAAGGTACAGAATGGAATCCCGTTGTCACAATATATTAATTGTTGATGATCATGACATTGTCAGTGCTGGTATGAAAGCTCTTCTTAAAAAATGTAAATCATGTGAAACAAATGTCATTGAGACTGCACTCAACTATGATGAGATGATGGAAAAACTGAATGAGAAACGGTATGATCTGATGATCTTGGATCTCCACCTTGGAAATGTCAACTCTTACAATAGTATTCGGCAGCTATCCGATGATTACCCCGAAATGAAAATACTTGTTTGCAGCATGTACCCTGAAGACCCTTATGCGATAGAGTGTATCCATGAAGGGGCATCCGGATATTTACATAAAACGAATGTTTTGCACTCATTTCAAGATGCAATTTCTACAATTCTTAAAGATGAAGTGTATATCAACCCCCAATACATACAGTGTCTGGATTACGGTACAGCTATAGAAAAGAAAGAGGTAGCATCGCTTAATTCACTCTCAAAAAGAGAGTTTGAAATATGCCACTACATTGTTTCCGGGCTGAGTTTCAAGGAAATTGCAGAAAAACTGGATATTTCTCCCAAAACAGTGTCGGCACATCATGCACACATACTTGATAAGCTTTCTCTTTCCAATACTTCCCAACTGATACACTTCGTGCTTCAGCACAAAAACTAATTTTTCCCCAATTATTCCATTTGAATCCCAAACAATACCTGACCATGCTGTCAGGTAGAGGCACAATACAGCAATTTTATGAAAGTCAGAAAAGTCCTATAGTTTTTGGATGATGATTGTTTTATCATATGAAACAACAGAAATTGGGAGGTTGCATATGTCCAAAAGAGTATTGATTGTAGATGACTTTAAATATAACCTGGAATTCGAAGAGAAAGTAATAGGGCTTCTGGTTAAAGAGTACAACATTTCCATTGAAGTGGAAAGTGCGATGAATGTAGCGGAAGCAAGGAAGAAAATTGAAGAAAATCCGCCCTATGATATTGTCATTGTCGATATCAATCTGCCTGACGGCACCGGGGTGGATATTGCCAAAGAGGCAAATGAGAAAAGTGAACATACAAAGATAGCCGCATTGACGCTCTATCCTGATGAATATGAACAGGCTTCGGATCTTTTCGATCTTTTGCTTCGAAAACCGATTATGCCTACAACCTACAAACAGAAGTTTGAAAAACTGTTAGACATCGCCTGATGTATATTTCTGTTCAGGTAGGTCAATAATGCATTACAAAACGGTTTCAGATAATAATTTTAAACATATTGGTTTTGCTCCCACAATGATTATCGCATTTTACAGGGGCAGCCAAAAGAGAGCTTTTTTGAATGAATACGAACAGCTTCATGCCTGTTACCCTGATGCAGAGATCATTGGATGCAGCAGCAGTGTGAACATCGCTGATGAAATCCCTTATGTTGAAACAACAGAACAGTTTCCTGTCGTCTATTTTTGCTGTGACATGAAAAGAGATGCATTTGTGGTACATCTGTCTTCGGAAGAAGAGAATATTGAAGAAAAACAGCCATATGACCAGGTGATACTGTTAAGCAGTTTTGCTTCCCCGGCTCTTGAAGCACATCTTTCAGACTTTTCCAGATCAGAAAAGATCACAAAAGTCTATGGTGCTGTGGCAGGAGTGGAACTGTGCAGTAACGAACATCCGTCTGTTTTTTATAATGGAAATTTTTATGAAAGGCATATCCTTTCATGGTGTATTGACAGTGAACAGTACGTACTTGAAGGGATGAGTATGCACCTGTTCCGTCCGGCAGGTATTCCGCTTGAAATTACAAAAGCAGAGCATAAGACATTGTATGAGATCAACAGTTTACCTGCACTCGATGTGATAGAGGAGATTACAGGCAAAATAGATGAAAGGCTTGTGGGAAGATTCGGTTATCCCCTTTTCCTCCAAAAAAGTGCAGATATGGAGTGGTCGAATGCACCGTTGGCATCCATTGTTTCGGTGAATAGGGAACAGGGAAGTATCCAGTTGTATCGGGATATTCATCCTAAAGAGTACGTCAAGGTCGGTATTATGCTGAGCAGACAGGATCAGCTAAGACGGCTTGGAAGGCTTTATGACATTGCTCCAAAGAAGAGTGCTGCACTGATGTTCCACTGTATCGGTATTGCCGAAAATCTTAAAATGATGGAATATCTGTATTTGGAAGAGATCAAACAGCATATCGATGTCTCTTTTGCCGGATTTCATTCATTTGGTGAGATCGGCTCTCCGGCTTCACGAAAACCGGCTGACGATATTTTACTGCACAATCAGACCATTACTGTTGCATTGATTGCAAAAAAGGATAAGGGATGAAGTTAAGTACCGAGCAAGAGCAGTTTTTCATAGAAAGGATTAAAAAGGAGTTTGGCCGACCCGAAGAGGAAGCCGCTGCAACCGTAGAAAGTTTGCAGAAAATGCTATATGAAGGGGATATGCAAATTGTTTACTATCTTCAGTATCGTGTTTTTAAAGAAAATGATCCGGCCTATACACAAAAATTATTGAACTTCCTTTTTGAAGGGTATACTTATTTGTATGACCATGCGGACAATCAAAAAGAAAAAGAGAAACTTGGTGTCGGGATACAGCAATTGTTTTATTTCCTTTTTATTGAACGCTGTGGCTACGCCAAGGAGATGGAAGAACAGTCTCTGGTATCGCAGCATATTTTGAAAAGTGTCAGTGACCGTCTTAATAGTGTTTTGAAGACACAGGAGAGTATGATCGCAAATCTTTCGCATGAAATGCGTACATCCCTCAATACCATTCATGGCTATTTGAGTATTATTGATGAAAGTAAAGTACTGAGGGGTGAACAGAAGTTTCAGCTTAAAAAAGCGATACATGGAGCGGTCAGTCTCCAGTCCCTGGTAAAAGACATTTTAAATATTACCAAGATCAACAGCGGTCAACTGGAGATACAGAAATCCTTTTTCGACATGGAAGAGATGCTGCTGCAGTGTATTGACCATCTTTCAATAGAGATTAAAAACAGACAGAGCATTACGTTTGAGTACGAGAGTATGTTCGCACCGTTTCTGGTTTACGGTGATCAGATGCATATGATGGAGATCATTATCAATTTTTTGACCAATGCCTTCAAATATACAGAAGAAGGTTTTGTCAGGCTTAAAATGAGATACAAAAAAGAAACAAAGGGTATAAGAGCTGTTTTCAGTGTATCGGACAGCGGTGTCGGTATGACCCCTGATCAGGTACAGCATGTGTTTAACCCCTATAGCCGATACCA
>WGDG01000063.1 GCA_015493425.1 Sulfurovum sp. | reverse complement strand
GTACAGGAAGCCTACAACACACTGCTGGCAAAAGAATATGACAAAGCCTTTACGCTCTATTCCGCTCTTGCTGAGCAGAAAGAGCCTACGAGTTTTTACTACCTCGGATTTCTTTATTTCAGAGGTCTGGGTGTAGAAAAAGATGATAAAAAAGCCTTTGCCAACTACCTCGAAGCAGCGACACGTGAAGTACCCTTGGCACAGTTTGAAGTGGCGCTGATGCTTGAAAACGGTGATGGCTGCGAACAGAATTTCTCGGAAGCAGCCTTCTGGTATGAAGAAGCGGCCAAACGCGGCAACATTGAAGCGTTCAACAACCTTGGTGCCATGTACAAAGAGGGACGGGGTGTAGAACAGGATCCAAGAAAAGCCTTCATTCTTTTCAAAAAGGCTGCAGAGGCAGGCAATGCCTCTGCACAGTTCAACCTCGGTGCACTCTACGACCTTGGACTTGGATGTGAAGAGGATAAAGAAAAAGCCATCGAATGGTGCCGAAAAGCCGCCTACCAGGGTCATGAAAAAGCAAAAGGGATCATCCAGAGAATGCAGCAGGACGGTCAGATCGTATTCTGATCGGCATGCTGTATTCTTTAAAGCAGCATGGCTGCGTGAGCCGACTGCTGAAGTCCCTCAGCGGAGCGTAGCCGTATGGACTTTGTTCATGCGGCGTCCTCTCAACAGTAGGCAGCAGGACGGTCAGATCGTATTCTGATCGGCATGCCTGTTTTTTACTTTTTCTTTTTAATAAATTCTTTTTTAAACGTTTCTATTGTGACCGGTTTGCTGACCAGATATCCCTGATAGCTGAGACGGTCATCTATCTTTCGTATAATATCCCTCTGCTCCTCTTTTTCAATGCCTTCTACAACAACAGTATAGTTAAACTGTCTGGCGATTTCAACAATCGTTCGAATCAGTGTTTTGTTACCTTCATCGTTTTCCAGATCGAAGATGAACTCTTTATCGATCTTAAGTACGGAGAAAGAGAGTTTTTTTAGATAGGAGAGCGATGAATACCCGGTACCGAAATCGTCAATGACACACTTAATGCCACGGTTTTGCATCTCCTTGATCACTTCCTGGGTCAAAGCAAAATTATCAATGAGAGATGTTTCAGTGATTTCCATTTTGATATCTTCCGGGTTTACATTGTACTTTTCCAGTTTAGCAAAGAAATGATCAATAAAATCTTCGGTAATCAGCTGTTTCGCATTGAAATTGATGGAAATATATTCAAGATCCCAGTCCCCGCTTTTTCTCCAGGTATCAATAGTTTGACAGACTTGATCCAGTACCCACCACCCTATTTCACCGATGACACCAAGCTCAATGGCAAGTGGAATGAATTCGATCGGCTGCATAATTCCATGTTCGGGATGATGCCACCGGATCAGTGCTTCTGCCGCTTTTACCGTATTGTTATCAATCGTGACAATAGGTTGTAGATAGAGTTCGAATGCGTCATGCTCGAGCGCATGGATGAGATCCTGCTGGAGAGCAAATACCTCTTTTCGTTCCCTGTCGAGTTCGTTGTTATAAAAGGAGATGTGATCCTCCCCTTTCTTTTTGGCCTGGTACATAGAGATGTCGGCATGCCTGACGATCTCATCGATATTGTCAAATCCCGGTTCTATGAGAACAATGCCGATACTGCTTTTGATATAGAGACGTACGCCATCGAGATGGAATGGGGTTTCAAATACTTCATGTATTGTTTCTGCAAACGTTTTGGCTTTTGTCTTTGCTTCGTTGGGGTTTCCTGAAATAAAGGGCAGCACAATGACAAATTCATCACCACCAAGCCGTGTCAGGTTTGCTTCGGGCGGGACAAGCTCTTTTAAGCGTTTTGCAATCGCTTTGAGCAAATGGTCGCCAAAGGTATGTCCGAGTGAATCGTTGATCTGTTTGAAACGGTCAAGATCCAGATAGAAAAGCATTGAACAGGTGTTTTGGTGCTTTTTATCTTTGATGACCGATTTCATATACTCTTTGAACCCATACCGGTTGGAAAGACCTGTAAGGGGATCATGCATGGCAAGATACTCAAGCATTCTTTTGGCTTCATGCTCTTTGGTTTTGTTCTCTATCATCACCACACCGCCGACAACCTTGTTATTGTTGTCATGAAGCGGAAAAATCTGCGCATCAATCCAGTAGTGCAGCCCTTTTAGGGAATGATAGGGGCCGGCATAGTGCTGTCCCCCATCCGTAAGTGCAGCTGTCATAATCTTTAACGGGCTGTTATCAGGAAGAATATGCAGATCAACACCTACAATCTCCTCCTTTCTTAAATGAAAAAGTTCCAAAAAGGCATCGTTGCAGTCTGTGACAACAAGGTTCACGTCATAAAAATAGATTCCGATAGGTGCCTGTTTATAGAAGTACTCAAGGGCTTCTCTCTCTTTATAGAGTTGGTTCTTTGCCTTATCGACAGCCTGCTGATGGGCAATAACATCCATATTTTGCCGGTAGGTGTTATACCCAATGATAAGTTGTGTGACATAATAGAGCACCAGCAATATCATCAGCAATATATTGAGTTCACCTCCCATGAGAAAAAGTGTTACGATCAAAGGTAAAAGAACAATACTGACATAGACAAGCATCATGCGAATGTCAGGAAAGAGTAAATTCATTGCACCGCCGGTTACTCCCATCAGTGCAGCAATAATAAACAGTCTGTCGACAGTGTCGGCAGGGGGAATGAAGTACCATCCCAGTAAAGAGACTGCCAGTGCGGTAACAATCGTCAGACGGGAGAAGAGCTGGTGCCACTGTGCAAGTGACTTGTCATGTTTGTGTTTGTCATAATATCCTACCAGCATCCATCTTCCTGATGCGAGCAGAACCAAAAACATTCCCCATACAACAATAGGTATACCCAGTGTTTTGTAAAGATAGTAGGTCACACCAATCGTAAAAGCGCTTAATGCAAGCATGCTTCGACGGGAGTGATAATAGAGACGATCGATAAGGCTTTCATCTCTAAGGCTTTTAGAAAGAAAAATATCGCATAGGGTTGAAATATATGAGTTCATGGCACTATTATACTTAAAAACTTTAAAGTTCATTGGCCGTTTTAATGATGTCCAGTCCGAATCTTTCCCGTAGTTTACGTACTTCTACACTGAGATGTTTCGCATCTGTGTCTGTATCGAAAGAGAGCAGAGAGAGTGTTTTGTGTTGTATTTCTGAAAAGTTGGATACATTAATACTTAACTTGACGGCTCCGGCATGGGGTACCGATATACGCTTGTACATCTCGGTCAATACGCGCTTAAAGAGTGTTTCACTGAAAATGCGGTTGACACTCTCTGTACATTTGACCTTCATTCCCTCTGCATAATTGATTTTCAGATAGTAGTTTGTAGGATTTACCTCCTTCTTCATCACCATATGGGCAATATGCCGTGCCATGATCATGATGCGTCTGCGTACCTCCTCTATGTCATAAATGGCATCAAATGTACGGCTGATACCGATAGATTTACGATCAGGCCGTTTTGCAATCCCCTCCCCGTCCGTACCCGTGACCCGTTTGTAAAGCTGAATACCCGGCTTCTTCCAGCGGTAGAAAAGTGCCCTGTTCCGTTTGACCTCTCCAAGTGTTGTTATGTAATGCTCTTTTAGACGTCGTTGAAATCCTTTGCCAATTCCGGGAAAGGCTTCGATGGGAATATGCTCTATATACGTATCGATATCTTCGACACGGTAGATGCCGTAGGGTTTTGCCGACTCTGTGGCCAGCTTGGCAATCCATTTTGCTTTGGCAATGCCTATGGAGACGGGAAGGCCGAAAAGCTCTCTTATCTCCGCCTGAAGTGTTCTGGCGAATTCTACTGTATCTTCATCGGCAATCCAGCCGCTTACATCACCGAAAAATTCATCAATGCTAAACTGTTCGACCTGTGGTATGTTTCGCTGCATATAGCCGTAGAGTCTTTGTGAAAGTGTATGGTAGAGCCGGTAGTGTGAGGGTATGACGATCATTTGGGGGCAAAGCTTCAGCGCCTGTGCGATAGGCATGGCAGTCTTTACCCCGCACGCCCTTGCCTCATAGCTTGCCGACGTGATGATACCTCTGATTTTACGCTCACCATCAACATGGTCGACAAAATACGCTTCAAATGTCTTTTCACGCTGCGAATAGAAAACAGGCGCAACAAAAGCACCGCTGTTGTCATTCATCAGCCGGACACCGATACGCTCCTTTTCAAAGATCTCCAGGTTGCTGCGGCTTCCCACAGCCATAGGGATGCCCTCAAGTGACGGATCGACCGTACGTTCGGCAGAGGCGAAAAAGCTGTCGATATCTATGTGGAGGAACACGCTGAACGCCTTTTTTGCCAAGTATAGCGTGTTATAAAAAAAGAGGTAAAAAATATGTCAGAATGACAGATGGGAGCGGCTGCAAATGCAGCCTTGTTTTAGTGCTTTTTGATCTCTGCAACAATGACGCCTCTAAGGCTTCCTTCTTTAAATCCGGTTGCTTTGTCGTTGGGGTAGGCACTTTTGATGGCATCTGCAATTTTTGGAGAAAGATCGCTGCCATGACACTTCAGACACATCTTTTTGGTTACCAGCGG
>WGDG01000062.1 GCA_015493425.1 Sulfurovum sp. | reverse complement strand
GGTGTAGACCGTCCAGTTCTCCCTAAGCTTTTTGGGAGCAAGCACCAATACCCTGTCGTTGCGGAGCTCATAATACTTGATGACTGCCAGCGCTTCAAAGGTCTTACCCAGACCGACACTGTCGGCGATGATGCAGCCGTTGTATTTTTCCAGCTTGTCTATGGCACCCAATACACCGTCTTTTTGAAAATTGTAGAGCTTGTTCCAGACGATCGTATCTTTGAAGCCGGTTTTGGTTTTGATGATCTGATCTTCATCCATATCACTGAGCAGGTCTTTGAAAAGATTGTAGAGTGTAACAAAGTAGATGAATTCAGGGGCATTGTCTTTGTAGAGCTTTTCAAGCTCTGCAAGCATCTTCTCTTTTGCATTATGCGTCATGGCATCATGGTTCCAGAGCGAATTGAACCACCCAAGAAGCTGGTCCGCACTCTCTTGATCTGTAATGAGCGTATTCATATCAAAACTGCTGGAAGGGCAATACCCAAGCCCCGAACAGGTAAAGTCCGAACTGCCGCTAATAGCAATCTCCTGTGACCCTTTTATATGAAACAGCTTTGTGGCAATAGCCCCGGGAACTTTGGCCTCTTCTACATCCACTTTATTTTCGATCCACTCAGCACATTTCCTGGCAATATGCATCTGTTGCATTTTATTGCGTTCGATGATCTCATTCTCATCACCCAGCAAAGTAGAAGGCAAGCTGCCGTCAAAACAGGGAGAACCAAAAAGAAGACGGACATCTTTCACCTGCTTGAGTTCTTTACGTAGTTTCTGATAGGCAAAGATAGAAAACCGGTTTGTAACGAAAGAGAGTGAAGCATCTTTGGCGAGATACTTTTTGAGCGTATCTCCAACCAGTCCGTTTTGTTTGTTGTCTAAGATCACCCTATGCCCCTTATGAAGATTGTTTGGAATCAGAACAAATAGCTTCCTAATACTGCCTCTCAATCCGATGTTTTGCAAACGAGACGATTTTCCCGTTTTTGTATTCGACCCAGTAGAGGTAGTCTTGATCGTTGTACAACCATGTTTTGTAAACAACCCCCTTGCTGGTCGCCTCAACGGTAACATTGTATTCGTTGCCGTCGTAACGGTAGTGGAGGGTAGCGTTTGGGGTTTCGTAAAACTCTTGGCAATGGGTGAGGGCACTGCCGTTGCGGTCGCATTCGGTAATGCTACCATGCATATGCAATGATTCGAAGTGGGTAGAGGTAAACGACAGACCCAGATCGTCACCGTTTCCTTTGTACATGAAGCTGAAATGGTCATGATCAAGCGTGACAACAGCGTGTCCAATGATGCGGCCGCACCGCTCGATCGAGGCAGACAGAGTCTTTTGCGGTTGCGTGCGAGGATGGTGTGGTGTTGTGCGTGTTGCGGGGGTGGCAGTGTAGGCAGCCCCATTGTAAGTGTACATAACTGTCCGGTCAATGGGTTTGTTGTTTTTGCGCCCCGTGGTGTGGACAATGAGATCATAAAAAGGTTTGTCACTGGGTTGAAAGTAGTAGGTGGATTTCCAATCATCCTTGGAGGGGTGACCTGTGGCACCATCGTTCTCTTCTATTTGAATATTGGCGATCTTGTGTACACTTGTTTGCCCAAAGCGATACACCTTGATATAGCCTTCCCAATATCCTTGACCGACATCACCAACCTTTAGCAGTAAGCCATACTCCTTTTTCCCGATGCGAACGACATGGTATGTATTTTTGTCTGGTGCTTTCCCCCATGTACCCATAGTGTGTTGGTTGATAAACGCACGCACAAAGATCCAGTTCTTTCCTTGCGTTTCGAAGAGAAAGAAACTGATCTTGGGCGCACATACGTGACACTCATAACGCTGGGTGGGGACGGAGGCGGTGATTGCGATGCGTATTTTTTTGGCAAAATAGGGGACATCATAGAAGCCAATGATCGAGTGTCGCAGCGGAACGCCTCGCAGACGGTCAAATCCATAGGCACTCGCTCCACCGTATCGTCTGAGTCGATCCATGATGATGTTTTCGGCACTTTTTTGATACCAGGCAGGCTGAGCGGTCTGCACAGCAGGCTCACCAGCCACCGCAACATGGAGGAGGGTGGCACATAAAATCAGAGAAAAAAGTAAAGTACGTTTCATGGGAGTATTATAGCGAGCGGGGATAAAAGATGCTTATCATAACAGTCGGACACTTGCAAGTATGTTAATAAGGGTGCGAAGTAGCTACTTCGCACCCTTTGCGAAAAAACATTGTTGCATTTCACGAGTTGATTCATCACTGCTTTTCCCCAAGCAGACGTTCATGGATCGCTTCTTTCTGCCCTTTGAGTTTTTGAATTTTTCTATCAAGCTCTTGCTCCTCCTCGAAACTCTCATGCATCTCCCTCTTCTCTTCCTCGGAGAATGAGGGAACCGGGAGATGCTCAAGGTCTTTGGTTGCAATCAGGGGCATAGACGATCCTGATACTAGATGCCTCAACAGCGTCTGCATGGCTTTGGACTTCAGGTACATGTAGATGGTGATGGCTTCATACGAATCTATGGGTCGAATAATATGAATCGCCTGGGAAGCAATCATCGGCAGATCCGTCTCGCCCACGATGGCAACTTTACCGATCGTCCCTTTGGTACTGAGCAAAATATCATTGGGTTGGAGTTTGTATGTTTCAAGCTTTTTTTTCTGTTTGGCGCCGATGTATCTCTTTTTGGTTGCTGTGGTCACATAGCCCGACGATACAAACTCGGACGGTGAGATCTCATACACCTCTTCTCCACCATCCTCATCCTTGAACAACTGAGATTTTTTGATCATGGCGACATCCTGCAGCACATCGATATTGTTTCCATATCTCTCATCAATTCTTTCATGGATTTCAGCAACATCCGATGCCATCAGATAACGATTGATGGCCAGCGAATAGTCGTTGTTTTTGATCTCTTTGGCTTGTATTTTCGTAAACACATCTGAGGGGTCGTAATCGTTCGCATCGAAGATATTATAAAGAGTAAAAAGACCATCGACGGTTTTCAGTACGGTTCTTCGCCCTTCCTTTTTGAGCAAACTCTCGTGATTGAGATTAAAAAAATTAATCACCGAGTCACTTTTATGTTTATTGATTACAAGCAAAATACTCTCAATTGAAGTGTGATTGTAAATATTGGACGGAAGCTGAATTACCGCTTCAAGAAGGTTGTTTTTCACAAAATATTCTCGCATCTTCCGTTCATTGCCTGATCGATAAGCGAAGCCAACCGGCATACGGATCACAGCTTTGTTTTTGGTCTGAGCGAGTACATGCTCGAGATACGCCACATCCAACGAAGAGCCTTTGTGAAAGTGGAATCGATTGTATTTGTCCAATTTGAGGTCTATATTTTTCTTGAGATTTATCTGGGGGAAAGCCAATACTGCATCAAATTCCTTCAGGATATGTGATGCATTTCCCTCTGTAAATGAGGGACTTTCCAAAGCATTAGAGAGATAGAATTGGATACGTGTATTCTCCAAAATATTTATCAGTTCAGCGACAAACTCACTCTTAGGATTAATATTTTCAGCATAGATAGTACTGTTTGTATGGTAAGCGTAAGAAAACCCATAAGTACACGGTACATACAGCTCTTCAGTCGGTTTGAGCAGTTTGACGGCTAGTTCCGCTACTTGATCAGAACCGATTGATCCTGCTCCCGTCTTGGTGTCGCCATAAAAGAAAGTGTTGACTCTTGGCAGAACAATTTTTTTCTCATCCTTGGCCATATTGACGAGCGTTTGTAACAATTCATCTGGAAATAAGAACATAGCGGGGATAAAGCTTGGCGCGAGTCGGAAGAGTTTGTGGGTATCTGCAAGTTTACTGAAAGTGGTTTCCATTTTTTTGGCATCAACTTTATCACTGTAAAATGTTTCGAATTTGAGCACTTCATTCTCAATCGCACCTTCTTCACTCAGGCGTTTCCATGCACGCAGTACATACAATAAAGTCATCATCTTTTCTATGCTGACATGAGCTATATTTTCTGCATCATTTAGCCAGATTGATAGCTCTTTGTTCTCTTCTTGCCACATCACGTCTCCTTCTGTAGCTAAGTTATTAAGTTTATAAGTTATTTACTTTAGTTCATCGTAAACTATTTGAAGTATAGCAAAGTTTATCCCGAATAGTCAAGTAGTAAATGATTTACTACTAATTGAGTAGGTTTTCAGGGGTAATTAGGTAATATTAAGCAAAGGAAGAGAGGGGGGCAACATGAGCTTTCATCGCATTGAAATCAAAACCCATTCAACACTCCGACCGCCTGCATCCACTTTTCTGCCTTCTACAGTTCGGGGTGCCTTGGGGTATGTGCTCAAGGACAATGTCTGTGTGTTCCCCTCCATGGACTGTACGTCATGTACGGTTTATTCGTCGTGTGTGTATGACAAACTGTATGATAAGGGCGAACGAAAAGAAGATAATATACAAAAAAAAGGAGACCCCCCTAAGCCTATCCGCTTCGATGCACCTTACCCTGCCAAAAACTTTGATTTTAGTCTCTATGTTTTTGACCAAAGCATTGCGATACGTTCTCTTGTCGTTGCGATCAGACGCATGCTGATGTCTCCAACGTTGACAGGCCACAAATACACTTTCCCCCACAATGAAATATATCTAGATGGACAAAAGCTTGACTTTGACGAGCGAGGGTATCTGAAGCGTTTTGTCATAGAGCATCACACTTTGAACCTCTCCCCTATCCATGCTCCTATAAATCTTGTTCTCCACTTAATGAGCCCTTGCGTTATGACATTTACAAAGAACGACTTTGAGACAGATGCCGCATATCGCGAGTATAAACAAAAGAAAAAGTGTGATCGAATCAAACAAACAATCACCCTGGAAGAGATCCTCTCATCAATCCTGTGGCGAAAAAAATATTATGAGCGCAATGCCCGACCCGACATGGAAGATGTGAAGTTGCACAGCCTCTCCCATATCGCCGTATCTTCCCATCTTACATCAGAGCCGATACAAAGATCCAAAAAAGAGAATCCCATCTGCGGCGTAATGGGCACCATGGAGCTTCGCAATGTCGATCCGGTCACCTATGCTCTCCTGCAATGGGGCGAAGTGCTGGGCGTGGGCAAAGATACGGTCTCCGGCGCAGGTAAAATTCGTATTGAAATACAAAACGAAAATATCGTGCGCTAAATAGGAGTACAATACACACAAAGGAGGCAACATGGCATATCTGTATGGTGCAAGTATCAAGGGGATACAGGGGTACATCTTCGCAAGCAATGAGCTCAAAGAGATCATCGGAGCCAGTGAGATAATCAAAGACATTGAGGCTGAAGTAAAAAGCGATCAGTTTATGTCAAACTACAAACTTAAAGAAAACCCTCGAATTTTATTGGCAGCCGCTGGAAACATACGCCTGGTGATTGCGGACAAAGAAGACGCACAAAACATTGTTCTAAGCTTTGCAAAAAACATCATGCAAAAAGCCTATGGCATCACCGTGGTGCAGGCTTTGATCGAGATTGATGATGATAAAGATGAGACGATCAAGGACAGCCGACACATTCTAGAACAAAAAATCAACCAACAACGCAACAAGGGGGTCTTGCCTCTCGATATGCATATCAATATCCTGGAACTGGATGCCAAGAGCAGCCGACCGCAATACAATGAAGAGAAATATGGAGAATACCGAAACAAAAGCACGATTCAAAAACTTGCCAAATACGACACATCCATAAAGGGAAAAACCGACTACAAAGAATTGTCAGAACTCTCCAATCAAAACGGAAAAATTGCTGTCATCCATGCTGATGGCAATGGGCTTGGCGCGTTCGTCAAGAGCTATACCGGCGACATTTCGGCATTTTCGGAGGCATTGGACCGTGCGACAGAAACAGCATTCTGTAGAGCATCAGAAGCACTGGAGAGCAAAGGACTCAAAAAGCGCGAGGTAATCCTGGGCGGGGATGATCTGACGCTCATCTGCGATGCCAGCTATGCACTGGAGTTTACCCAACGCTACCTCGAATTTTTCGAAGAAGAAACAGACGAAATAGAAGGCGCACAGGGTGGATTAACCGCGTGCGCAGGTATCGCCTATGCTCACGAGAAATTCCCTCTCCATTATGCCGTGGATCTAGCTGAAGAGCTGTGCGACCATGCAAAAAAACATGCCAAACAGATCGACCCTGACTTGGCACCTTCGTGCCTCATGTTTCACAATACTCAAGAATCCGAGTTCAGTGGTTATGAGAAGATTGTGGATCGGGTCGTTGAACGGGCGGGCGTTTCTTTTGCCTTTGGACCGTACTATATCAAGGAGCAAACATTAAATGGTATTAAACAGCCGACAATAGAGAAACTGGTGACTCTTTACCGGTCAATGGCCGCAAGCGAAGGAGTCATGAATGCATACCGAGAAACACTGGATGCGCTTTATGAAGACGAAATCATGCTAAAGAGGATTCTTGAAGATTTGAGTCAAAAGAAAAAAGGTGGGTTTTCCGATGCCCTCAATGCACTGTTTGACGGGTTGGAGTCATCGAACTTGACTGTACAAAAGGACGGTATAGAC
>WGDG01000061.1 GCA_015493425.1 Sulfurovum sp. | reverse complement strand
GCGGCTCGGGTGGCCGGGTGTCAAAGGCGATGCGGTGAGCTGGCTGGGAGACATCGGGGCGGGGATGATTGTCGTCATCGGGCTGGTCGCACACCACTACAAAGTGCCTTATGCCCAGGAGATCTCGGTGATCATCATCGTACTGATGATCCTCAAAGGAGCGTACGACGTGCTGAAAGAGGGGCTGCTCTCTTTACTCGATGCCGCCGATATAGAGATGAACGAGACCATCCGAAAGATCGTCATGGCAGAACCGGACATTACCGATATAAACTATCTGAGAGTGCGCAAATCCGGTAGTGTCTACTTTGCCGATATGGAAGTACGTGTGGCTGAAGTGAGTGCGGCAAAAGCACATGCAAGTATTGACAGGGTTGTGGGTGCGCTTCATCGCCATATCGATGCGCTTGAAGCGGTGACCATTCATTATGAACCGGACCATCCTCCATACCGGACAGTGGTCAGGCTTTTGGATGAAGACAGAGAACACCTGAGCACCCATTTTGGACAGACTGCCTGGCTGGAGATTACCCATTTCGGGCCCGACGGAGAGAACCTCGGCAGTCAGACAGTAAAAAACCATGCTGCAGCCGCGCCCAAGGGAAAAGCATTTCGGCTGGTTGCCTATCTGCTCTCCATACATGCAGACAAAATCATTATGGGAGAAGCGGATTTGGATGAGAATATTTTGACACTCTTTGAAGCACTCAATATTGAAATACAACAGAAGAAACAGGCATAAAACAGAAAGTGCCGTTCCTCTTTAATAAAAGATTAAGAAAAAGAAGCCTATAATTAACTAACCAGTTGGTTAACTCAAAAATATCAATAAAGGATTTATCATGCAAAGAAGAGATTTTTTAAGAGGTGCGGCACTCGCAGCAGGATCGATGGCGATGATGCCAAGTCTGGCAAGTGCGAGTATGGTCAAACCTGCCAAAGGTGAAAAGGCTCCCAAAGGGCCGGTAACCCTCTATTTCGAGTTCCGTATTATGGGCAAGTTCAAAGACGATATGCTCAAACATGTCAACGAGTATGCCCAAGCACTTGGAAAGAAAAAAGGCTTTTTGTCTTTGCAGCTTAAAAACATGGTCGGTGATTCGACGATGGTGCACAACTATCCTACCAATCTCAAAGGGGTACTCCAGAGTGCCTATTTCGATGCGAGTAAAGAGGGTTCTCTGCCACTGTTCTATTCGCTTTTTGTCCGTTTCGAGAACTACCATGACCTGATGGCGTCGGGTACGACAAAATGGTTTGCCAAGGTCATCGCAAAATACGGACCGTTGAGCAAGAACTATCACGAAGGTGTCTACAAAACCGTTGCAGCCGGCGACAGAGAGCATATCTATACCACTGAGTCTGCCATTGCGAAGTTCCTCAAAGCGCAGCAGGACAAGCCGACCAACCGTTACATTACGGTGAACAACCATGTCGGTATCTTCACCAAAGACAGAAAAGTATTCAATGAAAAGAGTACCTCTTTGCTGAAAGTAGCACAAAATACATTCCGTCCGGCAAAAGGGGACTACGACTACAACCCGAAATTCCCCAAAGGCATTCCCGGGTCGTACCAGAACCTCCACTACAGAAGAGCGGTTTCGACAGAAATCCTGCAAAGCGCATTTTCTGACGGAGACAAGACACATTACCTCTTCCACGGCGTCTGGGAAAGTGTCTATGACCATGAGAATTCACACATCGACCCTCGCTTCAGAGCAGATGTGATGAAAATATTCCCATACATTGTCGAAGGGCCGGTTGAGCCGTTCTATGAGACAATCGTACTGAAGAACAACAGATAGAAAGGATAGCCTGTGAGCGGACACCATCATCATGAAGTAAGCGGGAAGAACCTCTTCTGGACGATCGTCCTCAATGTCATCATCACGCTCTCGCAGATCGTGGGAGGGATCATCTCCGGGTCGCTGGCATTGCTGAGTGACGCCATGCACAACTTCAGTGATGTCCTGGCACTCGTCATCGCCTATGCGGCAAACCGCATGGCGGCACGTCCCAACGATGCGCAGCGGACATTCGGCTACAAGCGTGCAGAGATCCTCGCCGCACTCTTTAATGCTTCCGTGCTCATCGGCATTGCCGTCTTTCTGATTGTCGAAGCGTTTCACAAGTTCTACCACCCGGAGCCCATCAATTCGGTATGGGTCATCGGGCTCGGTACGTTGAGTATCGTACTTAATACGGCAAGTGTCCTGTTAATCAAAGAAGATTCGCAGGAGAGCATGAACGTCAGAGCCGCCTACCTACATCTGCTAACCGATGTGATGACCTCCATCGCTGTCGTGCTTGGCGGGGTGCTGATGTACTACTTCGGTATCTTCTGGATCGACCCGCTCATCTCTGCACTGATCGCGCTCTACCTCATCTGGGCATCGTTCGGGCTGGTCAAAGAGAGCAGCGCGATTTTGATGCAGTTCACGCCCGAGGGCATCGATGTGGATGAGGTGGTCAAAGCCATAGAGGCAGAACCGGAGATTGCAGATGTACATCACATTCATATCTGGAAGCTCAACGACCATCAGGTCAATCTCGAAGCGCATCTCGATTTCAAAGAAGATGTAGCACTCTCAGGTTCAAACAGGGTCATCGACCGGCTTGAGAAGAAGCTGCATGATGCGTTCGACATTGAACACACGACGTTTCAGTGCGAATATGACAGAAATGATACAAAAGAAAAGATTGTATAAAAGGAAAAAAATGCAAGCGTTGGATTTTGACACATATTTAAAAGATTTTGACTATCAGGAACGCAAAGATATGAAAATACAGATGCCTGAACTCTTTGCACTTTATGCCAAAGGTGAGGCGGAAGTGATAGATATCCGCTTTCATGAAGAGTATGAAGCATGGCACATTGGTTTTGGAAAACATATTCCCCTCAATGAGCTGCCTGACAGACTGGATGAGATAGACCAAAACAAAACCGTTGTGACCATGTGCCCGCACTATGACAGGGCGGAGATCGCACGGCTGTTTTTAAAGCTCAAAGGCTACAATGCCCGCTATCTGACAGACGGTATGTTAAAAGTAGTGGATTATCTGCGTGGAGATAAAGCCAGAGATTATATGCAAACCATAGAAGGGAAAAAATAATGCAGGATTTCATTAAAAATGTTGTACCAAGTGAAATGAAACATATGCGCATTGAGCTTGATGAGTTTATTGAACTTTACAATGAAGGAAAATGTGAACTGGTGGATGTCCGTGTACCGATGGAGACAAAGGTCTGGCAGGTGAATTTCGGGCTGAAAATCCCGGCGCCTGAACTCCCCGAGCGTCTGGATGAACTGCCAAAAGACAAACTCATTGTCGTTGCCTGTCCGAAAGCGGATCGTTCCAATATGGCGCGAACCTGGCTGGCAGCACAGGGATATGAAGTGAAGTATCTTAGCGGCGGACTGTTGGGGCTTATGGACAGTCTCAAAGGTGGCATGGCAAAAAAACTAAAGATTTAAGCCATGAGTCCTGAACTGATTCACTACAGTATCTATTTTTTTCTGACACTGGCACTTTCAACGCTCTTTTCTATGGGCGGCGTCGGTTCTGCCATTGGACTGGTGCCTATCTTTTCGATGATGGGCATGCCGATCAACCTGGCAAAAGCCATCGGGCTTTTCATCAACTCCGCTTCGACGATCACAGCATCATTTATGAACTTTTTCCGTGGGGTGCTGGACATCAAGTTCGCCATCCCGCTTATTGTCTCCATTATGATCGCGACACCTGTAGGGGCATGGATGAGTCAGTATGTGCAAAAAGAGATCGTGGAGTGGATACTGGTGGCGTTCCTGCTTGTCAGTGCCCTGCTGCTGCTCTTTAGCAACCGTGAACAGAAAGTAGTGTATGACAAAGCCTGGGTGCTGTATGTCATCGGTGGGGTTGTCGGATTGATTTCCGGAACGATCGGTGTGGGCGGCGGTTCGCTCATTATGCCGCTGCTCATTCTGCTCGGTTTCGATGCGAAAAAAGCGGCTTATGCCATCAGCTTCGTCATCCCGTTCTCGACACTGGGTGCCTTTGCGACCTACCTTTCGTTTGTCAATATGGACTGGGTGCTGCTTGGCGTGGTGACGATTGCTGCCATCATCGGCGGGTATGTGGGTGACTTTATTATGCATTACCGTCTGACACCGAAGCAGGTTAAAAAGCTTATTGCCGTAGTGCTATTATTGCTTTCGGCCAAAATGATATATAAATTGTTAGGGTTATAAGATGATACATGTCATGAAAAAAATTGCAGACTGGATTGTAGAGAATGAAAAAAGAGAGGCAACGGACTGTGCCATTCCCGATGAAGTTATCGATGAATGGCTTGAAACCATAGAAGAGCGTAAAAAGCGTATGCAGGAACATGGCAAGACGAAAAGTGAGCAGTATGAAATGCTCGCAGACCTGGATGAAAAGGTCAAAGAGATAGAATCGATACGCAAACAGAAATGTCACACCAAATCACACTGAAACAGATATTGGCAGCCATGTTTCTTTTGTCGGCAGCCAACAGCGCCGTTGCCGGAGACTTTACGCTTACAGGCGGCATCAGGGAGCGTTTTGAAACGCTTGACGGGATGAATAAAAAAGCGTACGGCAATGATCCCTCCCTCATTGGGCAGCCGGATGACAGGCTGCTTGTAAGCCGTCTTAAACTGGGATTCGTCTATAGTATCTCTCCTGACATAAAATTTACAGCGATAGGCTATTATGCCAGTGTCTACGGCTGGTCACTGGAGTATGATGACTTTAAAAAGAGAAGCGGCAACGAAACGTACTGGATGGATCCGCAGGAAGATTTTGACTTTGTAGCGTTAAACCTGAAAGTCAACCATCTTGCCGGCATAGAGGGGCTTTCCGCCCAAGTAGGCCGTGAATCGAACCGGTACGGCGACAAGCGGATCCTGGGACCGGGAAGCTGGGGAAACGCCTACGGGTGGCTGTGGGATCTTGCCAAACTATCCTACAAATTTGACGGAAATTTTGTTGATGTGTTCTACGGTCAGACCAAAGACAAAGACAAACACCGGCTCTCCCTGTTTCGGAAGCATGTCTATGAAGGGGCAGGCATCTATTCGCATTTTGTCACAGCAGCGCACGGAGCCGTAGAGCCGTTCATTGTCTATAAAAACGGTCTGTACAACGGTGCGGGGAACGGGCAGAATACGGAAGAGAGCTATACCTATGGTGTCAGAGCCTACGATACTGACCTCTTTGGCTTTAAC
>WGDG01000060.1 GCA_015493425.1 Sulfurovum sp. | reverse complement strand
AATACGGACTTTAACCTCCTGATAACAGGCATTGTGCCCCTCTTCACTCAAAATAGCCGGCGTGAGATGGTTCACACCAATCGTATTGTTCGTCACTACCACACAGTTGCGACGGATATCTTCGTTCAAATGCACACTAAAAATATGTTCTCCATGCTCAGATACCAAACGTACTTCCTCTCCTTCTTCAAAACCTGCTTCAGGGTGGATCTGTACCCGGTTGTCTCTAAAAAACTGTGTATTGAGTGATTTTGGCGATTTTGGTGAAAGCAGCCAAAAGGTTTCGTCCTTTGGCTTTGTCGTACTCTTCTTTCGGTACTTCGTAAAACGTTTGGGATTGATGAAATCATCATCATAATCATCAATAAACTCGAACTCGTCATCACCAGCCTCACCAAACCCCTCTTCGTAGGGAATCTCCTCATGCGCAGGTGAACAGAGAAAACCATTCTTCTCTTCGCACTGAGAAAGCCATTTTTCAATGTACTCCCCTTCACTTTCAAGTCCTTCAAAACCAAAAGCATCAAAAAGATACTTGGTAAAGTCATACTCACTGATACCGATATCACGTTCAAGTACTTTGTTCATCTTCTGTACATAGTGGTGCCCATAGGAAAGCCGTACATCCTCCTTTTCAAAAAAATTCTTTGCAGGAATAACAATGCGTGCCATCTGGGAAGTTTCATTTTCATACAAGCCGAAATAGATCAGGTTCTCCACCTCTTCAAGCTCGCGCTTCACCCGGTTTGTATTGGGCATGGAAGCAGCAGGGTTGCCTCCCTGTACCAGTACAGTATCGAAATAGGAAAAATTCGTCGTTGCCTTGGGTACGCTGGTGGTCTTGACACGGAAGGGATTTTCAAACCCAAGTCTTGAGTCACCAAGGTAATGCACACCGCATCCTTCTTTGCCGAAAAGTCCAAGCACTGCCGCAAGTGCATCAATCGCCTGCAAGGTATAGGAACCTGTTGAATACTTCTGTACTCCGGCACCTACCAAAAATACTGTCTTTTGACCCCGTATCAACTCCAGAATGCTACCCATCTCTCCAAGATCCGTACCGATATGTTCCAAAATCGCTTTGATACGGTGTTCTCTCGTATAGTCATAGAAATCTTCGAACTCCGGTGCGAATTCTTCGAGCCAATCAAGGTCTTCACCGTCCTCCATGAAAACAAATCGCGCCAGCAGAATCGCAACGTAGTAGTCCATTCGCGGCTCAATCTGCATATGCAGGTCTGCCTTTTTGGCGATGTGTGTCTTCACAGGGTCTATAACCACCAGCTTTTTGCCTTCCAAAAATGGCATCATGTGGGCATTGGTCACCGTCACATTTCGTCCCCAAACCACGACCGTATCGGCCTTGGCGACCTGTTCGAGAGGAAGATTTTTATGTACTCCGCGTCCAAGCAGAATACCGGCTTCCCCGGCAGCATCGCAGAGAGAACCATGCGTCAGTGAACCACCCGCTTTTTCCATAAAGAGATTGGTTACCTCCTGCATCACACCAAGGTTTCCGGAACCTCGCCACAAAAGTGAACGCTCCTCTTTGAAGGCCTCGGCTACCGCCGCCATTGCCTTTTCCATGCTGACCACTTTGCCATCTACACGCGGCTGGGTAATGCGACCGGCTTCATGGATCGCTTTGTTGATCAGTGCACAAAGCGCCCCGTTTCCGGCAGGATGTTCCTTGTCCCCATGCATTTTTGGGAAATGGATATCATCGGTAACAATACGGCAGGCATCATAACAGTCCAGTCCGCATGCAGTATGTATGAGCTCACTCATTTCAATTCCACCTTCATCAATTTGGAAAAATATGCTTTTGGTGCAGGAATATATATCTCGGCACGGTAGGAGGAGATATATTTTTCATCCGCTACATGCCATACCTTATTGATATGATACGTCGTTGCCTTGCCGTTGAGAAATACATGTTTCTGTTTAATTCCAGGCAGTTCTTCAGGCTCAAGAAAGAGTACTAGCTTTGCCTGTGTCATATTATTGATACGTGCAAGCGGTGAACCCGGGGCAACATACTCCCCTTCTTTTACCAAAAGCTTGTCAAGATACCTGTCATGCAGCACTATCGATTTTTTTGCAATGGTATCTTTAAGCATATCGATCTTGTAGCGCATATCAAGAATCTGTTTTTTCAGTGATGCAATCTTCTCTTTTGTACCCAAATACTGTGTTTTGGCTGAAGCAAAAGCGCTGTAGGCATTATCTTTCTGTGTTTTAGAGGCTGTGGCAAGCTTGGAAATACGGTGATAGTACCCCTCTTGCCGCTTCACCGTTTCGGCCAGAGAGTTCGCAATCTCCTGATTGATACCAAGCATCTGCTCGAGCAAAACCAGACTCTCTTTTGTATCATTCAGATCAATACGGTTCAGTTTATCATCAATATGGATCACCCGACTGTTCTTTACCAGCGTACCTTCTGCATTGAGGTTGACATCGACAACCTGTCCGCTTGCCGCTGCTTTGAGCGTAATGGTATCATACGGCTCAACTTTTGCATAATGCACTTTGGCAGCAAGCAGTGCCGGAATCAGCAGAACAATCAGCGACTTCCACATCCTTAGAGCCTTCTGTCTCTATTCACACTGTGTCACAATGGAAGAGACAAGATCAATAAATACCGTACCCGTACGGTCATCAATATCTTCATCGATAACTGTCGCTTTGATCTGTTTTTCAAGTTCTTCATCCAGTCCACGCTCTTCGAGCATTCGCTCTGCAACCGCAAGACGGCGGAACACTTTTTCAAGCTCCTGCTCTACAATGTTCTGATTTGCCGTTTTGGCAATTTCAAAATAGGCAGACTGAGGTGTCCGTCCCATAAAATCCATACCGTAATCTTCATCATCATCTTCAAACATACCCATAATAGCATCCTTTGTATCGTTTTGTAAATT
>WGDG01000059.1 GCA_015493425.1 Sulfurovum sp. | reverse complement strand
CGCTCTTTGAGCGTAAATTCAAGTTTCACAGTATTAACTCCTCTTCGAACAAGGGACAGTCCGGGGTAGCGCTTTTCACTGACATACGCGGCGAGGCTTCGGCATGTGAAGAGGTAGATATTCTGCATGAAGGGCGCATCAACGAGTACCACTTCAGCAATATCGCCTTTTTTAACGTCTACTTCCCCAACGGGCAGCGTGGTGAGGAAAGACTTGCCTACAAACTGGCCTTTTACGACCGATTTTTGGACTATATCAACCGCTTGCGGGATGAGGGGAAGTCCATCATCTTTTGCGGTGATGTTAACACAGCACATAAAGAGATCGATATTGCCCGTCCAAAGGCCAATGAAGGCACGTCAGGCTTCCTGCCTGTCGAGCGGGCGTGGATGGACAAGCTGGTTGCCAACGGCTATATCGATACCTTCAGGTATGTACACGGGGATGAAAAAGATCGTTATACCTGGTGGAGTTACCGTGCCGGAGCACGCGGACGCAATGTTGGCTGGCGTATCGATTACTTTTTTGTATCCGATGACCTCAAAGAGCAGATTGTCGATGCGGATATTCTTGACCAGATTATGGGCAGCGACCATTGCCCCATCACTCTGACAATCGACTTGGAGCTGTAAACGGTCTCTAACGAGGTTCGTAGTTCAGCAGTTTTTTGACAGTGCCGATAGCACAGAAGAAGAGTGCATCAAACAGCGGATTGAGGCGTGTGGTTTTTTCATCGACAATCTCAAAGGGCTGAAAGAAGAAGCCTGCACCATTCTCTTTGTCGGCCGGTTTGACGTGAAAGACGATTGGCTTGAGGGTACGGACAAGGTTGAGGGATTTTTTGTAGCTTTTGTCCGACTCAGGAGGCAGCAGATTACCACGCTTGCTCTCCTCCAGACGAATCTTCTGCAGAAGCTGCAGTTTGTCTTTGAAAATGGTTTTATTCCACTTAATTTCTCCAAGTTCCATAGTAAAGGTACGGTTGGCAGCTGTCAGCGGATGGGGTTTGGTCTCTCTAA
The DNA here is from genome assembly GCA_015493425.1 of Sulfurovum sp. Lineage (GTDB taxonomy): Bacteria > Campylobacterota > Campylobacteria > Campylobacterales > Sulfurovaceae > Sulfurovum. Next base: position 1,870 of record WGDG01000059.1, on the reverse strand, counting down.
TGGCTTCAAGCAGATGCAGGAAAAAGTTTTTTCCGCCAAATTTCTCAGCAGCATCAAGCAGTAGTTTATGGTAGTGTTGTTTCTCTTCGTCAGAGAGGGAGTGATAGTCGCACATGGGTTACTTTCTTGTTTAGGTGTGACATTATAGCCAAAAAAAGAGAGGAAAGCAGGAGGGGAAGGGAAGAGCTTACTGCTCCTTCCCGTTCCCGTAGTGTTTGAAGAGATAGTTAACAATAACTTTTTTGTCCTTGTCGGTAATAGGAGCCTTGAAGTGTACGATCATCTTGTTGACCTTTCCTTCCCAAAACTTTTTCGACTGTCTCCCTTGATTGATAATATACCCAAAAGAGTGGCACATAAGGCAGTTTGCCTGTACGACATCGAAACCTTTACCCATTTTAATAGGGAAGGCGATGTAGGGAACCTCTATTTTTTCTTTAACCTGCGCCATCATCGGTGTGGCGGCGATCAATGCTGTTAACAGTACTTTTTTCATAACTTTCATGTTTGCTTCCTTATACGACTTCTACGGTTACGACATCGATACCGTTGTATTTATACCCGCCATGGTTCCACTTGATATCTTTTGCAAGCGGCTGCTCTTCACCCAGTTTGTTAATCGCTTTTGCCATGATTTGAAGCTTACCGAGTTTTTTGGGTTTAAAGCCGTAACGGAAGGTTCTGTAGGCGTAGCGTCCAAGTTTACCGCTGTCAAGAATTGCTTTGTCCCAGGTTTTTCCGCCATCGAGTGAGATCTGTACTTCACGGATACCTGCACCGCCGTCAAAGGCAACCCCACGAACAACTGCCTGTGATTTAAGTGTCAGCTTGGCACCGTTTTCCGGATAACCGATGATAGATTTGACATTCATTCTCCAGATCGGCTTAGTTTTTGGGAAAAGCTTCTCAGGTGTTTCACATTCGCACTCATTGTCCGGTACAACATAAGCATGATCCATAAAGAAGAGCTTCTGGTATTTGTCTGTTACCGTAATTTCACTGATCATCTTGATCCAGCTGTCCGAGTATACACCCGGTACGATCAGTCTGACAGGGAATCCGTTTAGGTACGGCAGATCCTCCCCGTTCATCTGATAGGCGATGATGACATGGTCATCAAGCTCATCGAGGTGAAGTTCACGGATAAAGTTTGGTGTTTCGTAGTAGGCAGCTTTCTCTCTACCTTGTACGGCAAGCCACTCAGCTCCTTTTTTTAAACCGGCTCTATCGAGAATATCCCGGAGTCTGACACCTTTCCATTGTGCACAGCCCATTGCACCGCTTCCCCACTGGATACCACCGGGAGTCGGAGTAAATGCAGAACGGCTGTTACCGCCGCACTGGAGTACAGCAGCAACCTCTACCTGTTCGTAATCTTCTTTTAGTTCCTTAAGGCTGATCTTAAGCTCTTTTTTTACCAGTCCTTTGATGTTGATGGTAAACTTGTCTGTGTCGATATAGGTTGGAATATCGGGCATGTGCCAACGGACAAAGAACTGGTCGTTTGGTGTCAGGGCACAGGTAAAGACTTCTCTTGGTGTTTCAAGCAGAGGCGGTCTGTCGGAGTAGGTGATCAGTGGGCGTTTTTCCGGAAACGCGACGTTGCCTACCTTACGATTGTCAATAGGTTGATGGGTGACACCCGCTTCGGCAGCGGTTGTACCCAATGCTGCAGCACCGGCAGTGACAGCGGCAGTTTTGAAAAATTCTCTTCTTTTCATAAAAGTACCTTCTTTAGGAGATATTCATGACGAAAGCCATGAAGATAGGTACGATTATGCGGTGACAATGCTTAATGGAGACTGAAAATGGAGGTTTTGAGAGCCGATTTCAGGGAAAAATACATAAATGCTGTCTCTTATACGCATCT
>WGDG01000058.1 GCA_015493425.1 Sulfurovum sp. | reverse complement strand
TCATAGGCAAAACGCTGAAGCTGGGTTGTGCTTTCAAGGGAAAGTTTGTCCAGAATGCGTGTACGGTAGGTTGACACAGTTTTTGGACTAAGTCCCATCTCTTCAGCTATCTCTTTTGGAGACTTTCCCTGTGCAATGAGGTTAAGTACTTCAAATTCTCTTTTTGAGAGGAGTTCCCCCAGGGCTTTTGTTTCCGGGTTCAAGTCTGTTCCAAGGGGTAGGATCTCCTCACATGTTTTGCTGATATATCTCTTTCCCTGTAATACTGTTGTAATAGCATCGATCAGTTCCGAAGAGACAACGGATTTGTTCAGGTAGCCCAGCGCACCGCTTTTGAAAGCACGCAGGGCATATACCTCTTCTGGGTAGGCACTGAGAACAAGAATAGGCAGAGAAGGGTAACGCGCATGAATCTGTTCAATAGTGGAAAGACCATTGATGTCACCAAGGTTGAGATCGAGTAAAAGAAGGTCAACATGCTTTTTTTCTAAAGTATCAAGAAGTTCCTGATAGCTGGCTGCCTGTACGGCAACCTGCATATCACTGCGTGTGTCAATGATCATTTCAAGACCGTTACGGATGAGTTCATGATCGTCTGCTACGGCTATGTTTACCATTTTTACTCTCTGTAGAACTGTTTTTGTCAGATAGTATAGCAAACTATACGGTAGATATCCTTGAAGCTGCTTGTATGGTTTCAAAATGGAAAATAGTGTACAATATGTAATATGCACTATACAAAAGGGAACAGTACGATGAATACGCTTGTAGAAGAAAGTTTGCAGATCGCAGCTAAAAAATTTGAAAAGTTCGGATTTCAGGAAGAGCAGGTGGAAAAACTGCTTCTTTCGGGCAAACGTGATTTGGAAGCGGAAATTGGAAAGCTCATGCAACTGTTGTCAGAACCCGAACCTGAAAAAGAAGCCATCGACAAGTCACTGCATGCCCTGAAGGGACTACTTTATAACCTGGGAAATATCGAGGCGGGAGACAAAATGAATGACCTAAGGGAAGATGTGTCATTGCATGTACAAATTGAAAAGCTCCAGAAAGTTTTAAATGGTCAATAACCCATACAGGCAGTTTTTGATTTCTATACTCTTTTTCCTGCTTGTGACCGGAAGTGTATGGGGAAAATACCATGCCGCGATCATACCTGTTGACAATACTATAAAACAGCGTATGCTTAAAGGGCACTCCTGGCATGAGGGATGCCCGGTTCACTACAAAAATTTGCGCTATTTGACCATGACCTATATTGACTTTACCGGCAAAGAGCGTACCGGAGAGATGATCGTGCACAAAGCGGTAGCCAAAGATGTTACAGCGATATTTGCTAAGCTTTATGCTCTTAAATATCCCATACGCCAGATGCGCCTTGTCAGTGACTTTGGCGGCAGCGACTGGAAGAGTATTGATGCAGACAATACCTCTGCCTTCAACTGCCGCAATGCCACAGGCAGCAAAAAGTGGTCCAAACACAGCTACGGCAGGGCGATCGACCTCAATCCGCTTGAAAATCCCTACATTTCCCACAGTGGGCACATTGCCCACAAGGCATCACAGAAGTTTCGAAAGCGACAGCATCAGCATCACAGTGCAGCCGACAGAGCCGTACTGCTTCAAGATGACCCTGCGGTGCAGGTTTTCAAAGCACACGGCTGGACATGGGGTGGAGATTGGAAAGGTGTAAAAGACTATCAGCACTTTTCAAAATAGAGAGGATAATGCATGAAAAAACGTACCAAGATCATCGCGACCATCGGGCCGGCATCGGACAGTTATGAAAAGATTGTTGCGCTCATTCGTGCAGGAGTCAATGTCTTCAGGCTCAACTTTTCACACGGTACGCATGACTACCACAGCACAGTCCTTGAGCGTATTCGCAAAGCGGTTACGGAGACAGGACTTATTACCGGCGTACTGCAGGATATCAGCGGCCCTAAAATTCGGGTGGGAATGCTGGAGTCAGATTTTCAGCTTAAAAGCGGAGATACACTTGAGTTTGTGAAAGAAGATATTGTCGGAAAACAGGTTGCGCCGGGCAGATACCGCCTGAGCATCAACGAACCGCAGGTGCTCGACCAGCTGCAGGTGGGAGAGTACATCTACCTCTATGACGGCATCATACGGGCGGTAGTGACAAAGAAGAGTCCCGAGGGTGTAGTTGTTAAAGTAGAAAATGAGGGAATGCTCTCTTCACGCAAAGGGGTCAATTTCCCCAATACGCGCTTGGGTATCGATGTTTTGACGCCAAAAGACAGAAAGGACATTGCATGGGGTGTGGCAAACGGTGTTGATTTTATGGCCATATCGTTCGTGCAGTCGGAAAAGGATATGCAGCGCGCACGCGAGGTGGTAAACGCGCACGGCGGGAAGGTGCAGCTGCTGGCAAAGATCGAGAAGTTCGATGCGGTGGAGAATATCGACACGATTCTGGAGGTTTCAGACGGTATTATGGTCGCACGGGGTGACCTTGGCATAGAGATTCCCTACTATGAAGTGCCGCTGACACAGAAAATGCTGGTCGAGAAGGCAAATGAACGAAGCAAACCGGTCATTGTCGCTACGCAGATGCTGCTTTCGATGACCACCAAAGAGACTGCTTCACGCGCGGAGATCAGTGATGTTGCCAACGCCGTGCTTGATGGAGCGGATGCGGTGATGCTCTCTGAGGAGAGTGCTATTGGGCATAATCCGGTGCTTGCGGTGGAGACGATGTTCAAAACGGTACAGGCGGCCGAGACCTTCTATCCTTTCCACAAGTTTGATATGTTTCCGATGTACGACCGTGGAGACAAGATTGATGATGCTGCCGTACGGCTTTCAGAGAGTCTGGAGGCGGATGGGATTATTGCCATGACCTCTTCGGGCGGTTCTGCCAAAAAGACAGCACGCTACCGTCCAAGCAGGCCTATCTATGCTGTGACGCACGATGAGAAGACGGCACGTACCTTGACACTGGTATGGGGTGTGGTACCGGCATTCTCTGTTAAAGAGGGAAAACTCAGACAGATGATGGCACAGGTAATGGCTGAAGGACTTGAGCGTAAACTGCTGCAAAAAGAGAGCAATTACATTTTGGTTGCCGGAGATCCGGCCGGTGTGCCGGGTTCTACCAACTTGATACGTGTTATCAGCGGCTATGAGATGGAATATTTCGCTGCACTGGAGGAGTAGGCGGCCTTAGTTTTTGAATGCACCACCGAGCATCCCTTTGATGGCACCCTGAATATCCGCCGGGTAAATGACAAACTTGGAGTTTTGGCTCTTGCTGATCTGCTCGAGTGAGTTGATGTAGCGGTCACCCAGCAGGAACATGGCAGGCAGCTCCTTGTCCTGAATGTTGTCAGAGATGAGTTTGATCGCTTCGGCAGAGGCGTTGGCAAGGGCAACTTGTGCTTCGGCTTCTCTTTTGGCTGCTTCGAGTTTTCCGTCCGCTTCCAAAATGGCGGCATTCTTGTTCCCCTCAGCAGTGGTTTCGATGGCGCGGCGTTCACGTTCGGCAGCGGCCTGGCGCTCCATGGACTCCTGCATGGAAGCACTTGGGGAGATGTCCTGTATCTCGACACTCTTAATAGTCACACCCCAGTCTGCAACATCGTCGATGATGGCGTCTTTGAGTTTGCTTTTGATCATTTCACGGTTACTGAGTGCTTCATCAAGTGTCATTTCACCGAGAATGGAACGCAGTGTGGTCATCACCAGCTGCTGGATGGCCAGATGAAAATCTTCGATACCGTAGATGGCATCACGGGGGTTGGTGACACGTGCGAAAGTAACGGCATTGGTAGTGATGACAGCATTGTCGCGGGTAATGACCTCCTGCTGAGGGATGTCAAGAATGATGTCACGGGTAGAGACTTTTTCTCTGACCGATTCGATGTAGGGCACAATGATATTGAGTCCCGGTTTGAGGGTACGTGCAAATTTTCCAAGACGTTCAACGACCCATTCCTCTCCCTGCGGGACGATGTTGATACCTTTGTAGAGGGTGTAGACAACACCCGCGGCGATGATAATCAGTACGGTTAATGCTTCCATGTTATGCTCCTTGCTGTGTTTGGTTTTCTGTAACAGGGGCAACTTCGATCAGCTGCCCGTTGATCTCGACAATCTTGACACGGGTGCCTTTTGGAATGTCGGTTTTTGCAGTGGCGTGCCACTGTGTGTTGCCCAAAACTGGGCTATCGAAAGTCACCTTTCCTCTGCCGTGGGGGTGGATTTCGCCTGTGACGGTGCCCAGCGTCTCCAGACGATAGTCGGACTGCCCGCTGTTGGAGACGGTGTGGTCCTTGAACCACTTCATCCAGACCAGTACCGAGGCAATGGCAAAGAGCAGCCAGAGCAAAATCTCTACCTGAATGGAAAGCTCGAAAAGGATGTCGAGTATACCTACCAGAATGGCGGAAACCCCCAGTGTCAGCATAAAGAACGTACCCGTACTCATTTCGATGACAATAAGCAGAACACCAAAGATAACCCAGTGCCACCAGGTTACTTCATTCAGCAGTGCGATCACACAGTCTCCTTTTGTTTGGGCTATTGAAATCTCCAAAAAAGTATCGGTTTCACTCGATAGCTCTGGCAGTCGCAAACGGCGAAGCCGCCCTACGGGTTGGGTGCTCCTTTGTCGCCATCGAGTGAAACCTCAGTATTTAAGTTTTCAGAGAATTCTATAAAAAAATATTATAGCATAAAATAAATGGAAACTGAAAGAGATATATCGTCGCAGGGCGTAAGCAATATTTGGGTATAATCGCGAAAATTTTTACACATCAAGGATAAACGATGGCAGAACATTTAAATGTATACTATGACAAAGATTGCGATCTTGACATCATCAAAAGCAAAACCGTTGCGATGATCGGTTTCGGATCACAGGGACACGCACACGCAGAGAACCTGAGAGACTCAGGCGTTAACGTTGTGATCGGTCTGAGAAAGGGCGGAAGCTCATGGAAGAAAGCCGAAGCGAAAGGTTTTGAGGTACTCACAGTCGAAGAGGCTTCTGCAAAGGGTGACGTTGTCATGATCCTCCTTCCGGACGAGAACCAGAAAGAGATCTACGAAGCGCAGATCGAGCCGCACCTCAAAGAGGGCGCGACCATCGCATTCGGTCACGGGTTTGCCATCCACTACGGACGCATCCAGCCAAGAGCGGACATCAATGTTATGATGGTAGCACCAAAAGCACCGGGACACACTGTACGTTCCGAGTTTGTCAGAGGCGGCGGTATTCCTGACCTGATCGCAGTAGACAAAGACCCAAGCGGCAGCACCAAAGCACTTGCACTCTCTTACGCTTCTGCCATCGGCGGCGGTAGAACAGGAATCATCGAAACGACATTTAAAGATGAGACCGAAACAGACCTCTTCGGTGAGCAGGCAGTCCTTTGTGGCGGTGTCAGCGCACTGATTCAGGCAGGATTCGAAACACTGACTGAAGCGGGTTACCCTGCTGAAATGGCATACTTCGAATGTCTTCACGAAATGAAACTCATCGTTGACCTGATCTTCGAAGGCGGTATCGCAGATATGAGATACTCCATCTCCAACACAGCTGAGTATGGTGATATGGTAAGCGGACCACGTGTCATCAACGAAGAGTCCAAGAAAGCGATGAAAGAGATCCTCAAAGAGATCCAAAACGGTAAATTTGCCAAAGACTTCGTCCTTGAAGGTCAGGCGGGCTACCCAAGAATGAATGCAGAGAGAAGAAACCTCAAAGATTCTGAGCTTGAGAAGACAGGTGAGAGACTGCGTGCGATGATGCCGTGGATCAAAGCCAACAAAATCGTAGACCAAGAAACTAATTAATCTTTTTGACAATTTGCGCTCATCTTTGTAGGATGGGCGCAGTCACTTACTATTCGTAAGCTCCTTTGCCCAAACCTACAAATCTAAGCACAACTTGTCAAAAATCTTCAATTAGTTATATCTTTTTTGCGATTTCACTGCATCTTTTGGGGATGGGCTCAGTCAGCTGCTACTCGTAAGCTCCTTTACCCAAGCCCCCAAATCTACAGCAAACTCGCAAAAAATCTTGAGTTTGTTTACATTATTATTTTTCCTTTCTAATTTTTTACCTTTCCTCGTTCTTTTGCTATAATGCCGTACTTTAAACAGGTGGAGTGTTATGGCAGCAGATTCGGGAAAAAAAAGAACGACAAAATCGACATCGAGTCAAAGCGGCAGTAAAAAAAGTACTTCTACAGCCAAAAAAAAGACGGCACCGCGTAAAAAGCGAAGCAGTAAGAAAAAGGCTCAAAAATCAAACGTTTTTTTGAAGGTTTTTTTGATATTACTGGCCATCGTTTTGCTGATTGGAGTGGGCTACTGTCTGGGTAGCTGCTGGAAGAATACCGAAAATGTATCAAAAACAGAGTATACAAAAAGGGTTAAAAAGCATCAGAAAAAGCCTGAGAAACACAAAGAGAAAAGCCATCCTGTCAAAACGAAGCCGCAGGCAAAACCTGTATCGGAGCCAATAACGGTTCAGCCTTTTAGCAAGCACGTCAAGCTTGCCTACAGGGGAGAGCAGCCAAGGCTGGTGATTATTATTGACGATGTCCATACGCAGCAGCAGCTTCATGACATTGCACACATCGGCTATCCTGTCACGCCTTCCATCTTTCCTCCCTATACGCTCTCGCCACATACACCGAGACTGGCGCGTAACGTGGTACATTACATGATACATCTGCCCATGGAGTCCGGCAGTGCAAAGTTCAATACCCAGAGCAAAACACTCATGTCAGGTTTCAGCAGAGAGCAGATGGAGAGACGGGTGAAAGAGCTTCGCCGACTTTTCCCCCGGGCACACTTTATCAACAACCATACCGGATCGGTTTTTACCGCGAATGAAGCGGCGATGAACCGGCTCTATGAAGCGATGCGCAAAGAGGATTTCATTTTTATTGACAGCCGCACCTCTGCCAAATCGAAGGTTGGAAAGATAGCGCATGCGCATGGTGATGCCTATGTGGCGCGTGATATATTCCTTGACAATGTTCAATCGGTTCCGGCTATTCACAAACAGTTGAAAAAAGCGGTCTCCCTTGCGAAGAAGCATGGGTATGCTATTGCCATCGGGCATCCGCACAAAGTGACGATTGCAGCACTCAAAAGTGCTGCACCGCTGTTGAAAGATGTCGATGTGGTTTATGTGGATAAAATATTCAGGGTGGAGTGAGACTCAGTCTCGTTTTACCGCATAGCTTCCCGAGCCGATGAAGACGATGACAAGTGCGCCAAGCAGAAAGAACATTGCACTCTCCGCGCCCCATGCTCCGTAGGTGCCAAGAGAGGTGATACCCCTGAAACCTGTCAGCCAAAGAGCAACCAGCATGTTGATGGCAATGACTCCTGCCCATATGCGGCTGTAGAAGCCAATGATGAGCAGTATAGGTGCGACAATTTCACCCATGTAGACGCCGTATGCAAGCCAGGCAGGGGCACCATGAGCATGCAGAAGTCTCTCGATAAAACCGATGCCATGCTGCAGTTTGTATATGCCGTGAAAGAGCAGTAACCCTCCGACCATTACCCTTAAGATCAATTTTCCAATGTTTTCCGGCATTGCAACCTCTTTTTTTAGCGTGATTATACCCCAACTTTTGTTTTAGACAAAAAGTATGACAAAACGACATATTTTTGACCTCTGTCTTTTTTTATCAGTACCATGTAAAGAAAAAAAGGAGATTTGCATGAGCCAAATGGTGCCCCATATCATTGTTGAACTGGAAGCGATGCGAAAGTATCCGGCGGAACTCTTTTTCCGTGGTGATTTGGAATTGTTGAAGCATCCTAAAGTTTCTATTGTAGGTACGCGTACGCCGTCACTCTATACACAGCAGATCACAGAAGAGATTGCAAAAGCTTTGCGCAAGCGCGGCGTATGTATTGTCAGCGGTGCGGCGATGGGTGTGGATGCGATTGCGCACAGGGCTGCAGGTACGGATAATACCATTGCAGTGCTTGGGTGCGGTGTGGACATCCGGTACCCTGTGGTCAACAGTGATCTCATTGCATCCATCGAGCGGGAAGGGTTGCTGCTGAGTCCTTTTAACGACGGCTTCAGGGCGACTAACTGGAGCTTTGTGGTGCGCAACGAACTGGTTGTCGCACTTGGGGAGATGTTGGTTGTAACGGAAGCAGACCTGAAAAGCGGGTCACTGCGTTCGGTGGAGTATGCTCTGAAAATGGGGAAAAAGATATATGTTGTGCCGCACCGTATAGGGGAGAGCCGGGGCACGCATGCCCTTATTCTCAGTGGGGATGCCGAAGTGATCTGGGATGTAGAAGCGTTTGCTTCACAGTTTGGGGAGGCCGTAGAAAGTGATGTGCCCAAAGATGACTTTTTTTATTTTTGCCAGAAAATGCCTACGCTTGATGAAGCGCTTGCTACTTTTGGAGAGAGGGTCTACGAAGCGGAACTTGAAGGGGTGGTCACGATACACAACGGTATCGTGCGGTTGCAGTAAACTTATTTGCTAAGCTGTTGAAAGAGATCTTCCAGTGAAGACTCCGGCAGCAGACCTGCCTGAATAAACTGGACGTCACCTTTCGTGTCAAGTGCGATCAGGAAGGGAATGCTTCCATCCCACTGTGCTCTCTGTGCAATGTAGCTGACGAAAAGGCGTTCCTGCTCGCCGGATATAACAGTATAGTTGATGCCTTTCTGTTTAACAAAACGCTTCAGTTGACTGTTGCTGTACCCCTGTACTTCCACGGCCATGACCGCAAGTTTGCCTTTGTGCTTTTTTTGCATATCGATCAGATGAGGAATGGTCATGAGGCAGGGCGGACATTTGTGACCGAAGAATTCCAAAAAGACCACTTTGCCTTTCATACCGGAAATTTTGAGCCCTTCGGGTGTGCCGCTGACAGTGTAGCTTTTCCCGTCAATATCTTTGATATGAAGGCTTCTTTTTTTGGTTTGTGCCTGAGTGGTGCTTACCAGTGCAAGTGTCAGCAACACAACGGTGAGTAGTTTTTTCATCTGTAAACCTTTGTTGTAGTATTCGTCTTGGTGACATTATAGATAGTATACATTAACCATTATGTAACAATTGTGAAGTTTTAGAAAAGTTTGAAAGGAAATCTAAGAGCATCAAGGAAGATTTTAAAAGGAGGAGGAAAAATCTATGAAAAAGGAGACCAAAATGAAATCTTTTATAGGGGAGGAGGAGATTTTATTTTTGGTTGATCCTCAATGCTCTTATGGTGAAAGTATAGAATGGGAAGTTTAACCGAATACTAACATGTCTCGTGAAGCGTTAATAATGAATAGTGAATAGTTTTGGTATGCTTTTCTTGTAAAAAGCTTGTATGAAATGGAGACGTGATGATAAAACATGTAGTTGTGGGGTTGGCTGCTGCGGCCTCAGTGTTGAGTGCCGGAGTCCTGCCGGAACAAAAGATCGGGCAGATGCTCATGGTGGGGTTTCATGGCACGAGTGCCAAGCCCGGTTCGCAAATATGTAATGACATCCGGCAGTACAATCTTGGTGCTGTCATTCTGTTCGACTACAATCCGGTTGACAAAAGCAAACCCAAAAACATTGCTTCAAAAGCGCAGGTAGCCAGACTGACAAAGGAGCTGCAGGCGTGCAGCCGTGACCATAAACTGCTTATTGCCGTCGATCAGGAAGGGGGAAGGGTGCAGCGGCTCAAAAGCAGGTACGGTTTCTATGGCAAGTTCCCCAGGGCAGCTGATGTGGTGAAGTCCGGTAATATGAAACAGACATATACAAAGATGGCAAAAGAGCTTAAAAGTGTGGGGATCAACTACGACCTTGCACCGGTGGTAGACCTTGACATAAACCCTAAAAACCATGTGATTCATGGCTTGGGGCGCTCCTTTGGCAAAGACCCCAGAACGGTAGAGAAGTATGCCTCCATTTTCATTGATGCGATGCACCGTTACGGTGTACTGACTGCTTTGAAACACTTCCCCGGCCACGGCTCTTCAGTGGGCGATACCCACAAGGGCTTTGTAGATGTAACGAATCTGTGGAAGCCTATTGAGCTGGAGCCCTACCGGCTGCTCAAAAACAGGGCCGATACGGTGATGGTGGCACATGTATTCAATAAAAAGCTCGATGCAAACTATCCTGCGACACTCTCAAGAAAGACGGTGGAGGGGCTGCTTAGAAAAAAGATTGGATTTAAAGGGGTGGTGATTACCGATGATCTTCAGATGGGAGCCATTACTCAGAAGTATTCGCTCAAAAAGACGCTGGAACTTGCCATCAATGCCGGTGATGATATGCTTCTCTTTGGCAATCAGCTCGATCCTCGAAAAGTGGTGTCGACCAAAAAACTGGTAGAGACCATCGAGAGACTGATCCGGGAAGGAAAGGTTTCCAAAGCGCGCATAGAGGCTTCCTACGCACGTATTCAGAAGCTGAAAACGCGCCTTTAGGCTCTGGCACGGTTGTTCCTGTTAGCGTTGCGTGGCGAAGCGTTGCGCGAACGGTTTCTGTTCTGCTGTTTTTTCTGGATCGGCTCTGCTTTGATGCTGGGATCCGGTGTATATCCTTCTATCTGCACTTTTTCAATTTTTGACTTGGTAAAGCGTTCGATGTCGGCAAGGAGCTTGTGCTCGTCGATACAGACAAGTGACACGGCTTCACCGCTCTGTCCGGCACGTCCGGTACGCCCGATGCGATGTACATAGTCTTCGGGAACGTTTGGCAGTTCATAGTTAACCACGTGTGGCAGCTGGTCGATGTCGATGCCTCTGGCAGCGATGTCGGTGGCGACCAGTACCTGAATGCTGTTGGACTTGAATGCCGCAAGCGCCTTTGTGCGTGCCCCCTGTGACTTGTCGCCGTGAATAGCCGCTGCACCGATACCCGCTTCAGTCAACTGTTTTGTCAACCTGTTGGCACCGTGTTTGGTACGTGTAAAGACAAGCACCTGTGACCACTTCTTCTCTTTGATGAGTTCGGTCAGGAGGGCTCTCTTGCGTGCCTTGTCCACCGGGTGTACTACCTGGCTGATCTGTGTGGCGGTGGTGTTCTCGCGTGCAACTTCGATGAGTACGGGGTCATGCAGCAGGCCGGAGGCAAGCTGTTTGATCTCTTTGGAGAAGGTTGCCGAAAAGAGCAGGGTCTGCTTTTGCTTTGGCATCATCTTCATCAGTTTTTTGATGTCGTGAATGAAACCCATATCGAGCATTCTGTCGGCTTCGTCGAGCACGAGTGTTTCAAGGGCCGAAAAGTCAATGCCCCTTTGTCCTGCAATGTCAAGCAGTCTGCCCGGTGTGGCGACGACAATCTCCACCCCTTTTCTGAGTGCGGCAAGCTGCGGATTGATACCTACACCGCCGAAGATGACCGTGGAGGAGTGCTTAAGGTGTTTGCCGTAGGTTTTGATACTCTCTTCAACCTGTGCGGCAAGTTCACGTGTTGGTGTAAGTACCAGCACACGGATCTGCTTTGGTTTCATGTGCGGCTGTGTCTGAGAGAGACGCTGCAGAATAGGCAGTGTAAAGCCTGCGGTTTTTCCTGTGCCTGTCTGAGCGGCTGCGAGTACATCTTTGCCCTCGATGACCGTGGGAATCGCTTTGGCCTGAATAGGGGTTGGGTTTGTGTAGCCTGTTTCTTTGATCGCTTTGAGGAGCGCTTCGTCGAGCCCCAGTGTTGTAAATGACATAAATATCCTATGTGGTGTATGTTTGTTTGCCAAGCCGCCGCATTGAAAATGGCCGGTTCGGGGCTAAGTAGTATGGTTTGGTGTTGCACCTTGAAAATAAGGCAGAAAAGAAGTCGTTGAACCGATATACGCTAAATTTATGCCGGAGTATAGCGTAATAATCGGCAGTTAGGTTAACAAGGGTGTATTTTTTAAGGAAAAAGGACTATAATTTTTTAATTGACCGACGGTCAGTCATTTTTAAGATTGAGGTAAGTATGGCAATTATTGTAGACAAGACACAGAAGCGCAGGGATATTGCTCTCGCTTCCAAGGACATTATCCTCGATAAAGGTATTCAAAACCTGACCATTTCTTCCATTGCCAGAGCAGCAGGCATTGGGAAGGGAACGTTTTACGAATATTTCAAAAGCAAAGAGGAGCTGCTCTTTGAATTGGTGGAGATTCTGATGCATGCGCACAATGCGCGTATTGAAGCCCAGTTGGAACAGGCGGAACACACGCCGGAGAAGATCAAGATCTTTGCTGACTTTTTTTATGATGAGGAGAGCAGTGAACTGCGTGAACTCTATAAAATGTTCACCGGTATTTCGCTTCTTGCTCCGCAGGAAGAGATGAAAGCATTTCAGACGGAGTGTTTTGACTACTACTACAACTGGTTTGAAAAGATCATCGAAGAGGGGATTGAACGCGGTGAACTCAAACCGGTAACCCGGCAGATGACCGGTGCCATTTTCGCTACGGCAAAAGGGATGTTCATTATCTCCCAGACAACGGACAGAAATCATAACCTGAAACAGGAAATTCACACCTATGTCGATACGCTGATGGCGTTGTTGGCATATGAAGGAGAAGAAGCATGAAAAGACTGCTCATGATGTGTATACCACTGGTAACGCTGACATATGCCGGCGGACTGGGGACATTTATCGACCATGCCCAAAAATCGAACGGACAGATCAAAGCCAAAGAGATCACCATCAAATCGAAAGCCCAGGAGGTTGAGTCGGCCAAGAGTGCCTACTGGCCCACGCTCGATGTTGGCGGCAGTTACAATACACTGAATCCCTCCTCCATCGTGCAGCCTGGACGTACGGCAACAGTCTATGCCAGTGTACACCTGGAACTTTATGACGGTGGGAGAAAAGCCGCAGTACTGAAAGCCAAGTCATATGCGAAAGAGGCGTCGTTTTTTGAAAAAGAGGCGTTTTCAAAGAGTGTGACACTGCAGATTGTGCAGTACTACTATACCATCAAGAAGCTGCAGGCAAACCTGCATGCACTCAAAGAGCGTTCCAAAGAGCTTAAAGCGCAGATCGTACGTGTTAAACGCTTCAAACTTACCGGTCTTGCCACCCAGGAAGCGGTGGACAAACTCCAGGCAGTCTACGACAACAACCGCTATACGATGGAAAATGTCAGCCTTAATATTCAGACAGCACGGGAAAACCTCCGACTGCTCAGCGGTATCGATGCAACGCATCTTGGAAACAGCCGTTTTGTGACACCGCACGGCGTGCGTTTTGAGTGGTTCGATGCCATCAAGATTATGCGTGCACAAGCCAAAGCCGTCTGCGAAAATGCCAAGGCGATCGATGCGAACTATCTGCCGCAGATAGGGGTGAGCGATACCTATCACCGTTCGAACTTCGATGATACGACTACACTTCCGCCACTTCCCGGACTTGGCGGAAGTGACGCTTTTCTCGTAGACCACCAGAATGAAGTGAAGCTTTCGCTGAATATGCGTCTTTTCGACAAGGGGCGAATGAAGCATGAGAGTGAAGCGGTGCGGCTGCAGAAACTTGCCCTTGAGAGCGAGCTTGCCCATGCAAAAAAAGAGCAGTTGATGCACTTTAAGATTGCAGGCAAGACGCTGACGACGACACGTGCAAAGATGAAAAGTGCCAAGAGTGCGCTTAGGGCAGCAGAAAGTACCTACAAGACGATCCGGAAAAAGTTCGAAGCGGGACTGGTAGATGACATCGCCTATCTCGATGCGCTGGCACAGAAGACGCTGGCGGAAGCGCGCTACAAAGAGACACTGTATGACTATGAGATCAAAAAGTCGCTCTACTATTACTATGCAGGAAAAGACCCAAGGGAGTTTGTAAGATGAAAAGAATTGTACTGAGCCTGATGCTGGCGATGATTGCCCTCAGGGCTGAAGAGATCTATGCAACATTCAATGTCGAAGCCAAGCGGCATGCAGACCTTGCCTTTACCACTACAGGGATTGTAGGCAAGGTATATGTCGATACTGCATCGAAAGTCAAAAAGGATGAGGTGCTGGCAACGTTGGAGAACAGTGATGCCAAAGCGTCACTGGAGATTGCCAAAACAGCGCTCAAGTATGCCAAGCGTGACTATGAGCGTCAGCTGAAAGTGAAAAAACTGGTCGATGAAGCAAAGTTTGACCAGTATGCCTACAGGTACGAGCATGCCAAAGCGCAGGTGGCACTGCAGCAGGCACTCTATGACAAAACCGTACTGAAAGCCCCTTTTGACGGTGTCATTTATGAAAAAAAGGTTGAAGCGGGTGATGCGGTCAGCGGTGCGATGATACGTACGATTTTCAAGATTCAGAGCATCAAAGCGCGCAAACTGGTGCTGGATATCGACCAGAAGTACTGGCAAAAGGTGAAGCCGGGACTACTTTTCCGCTACCATGTCGACGGTGATGCCAAAACGTATACCGGCACCATTGCCAGAGTATACCCCTATGCGGACAGTGACAACAGAAAACTGCATGCCGAGGTAGAGGTGGAGGGGTTCACTCCCGGCCTTTTTGGTACCGGATACATTATTGTTCCCGACACAAAGTAAGGCATTTTCATGTATAAATTAGCGATCAACCGCCCCATTGCGACACTAATGTATGTCTTTACGCTGATCATCTTCGGATGGCTCAGTTTCAAAAGCATGCCCTCATCGCTCTTTCCCAATGTCGACTTTCCGATGGTCACTATCAAAACCATTTATCCCGGTGCCGATGCAGATACAGTCGAGTCACAGGTAACAGAGAAGATCGAAGAAGCCATTTCACGTATCGGCGGGGTCGACTCCATCACCTCTACCAGCTCCGAGGGTGCTTCGGTGGTAATGGTCAAGTTTTTCCTCGAGCGCAACATCGATGAAGCGACCAACGATGTGCGTGACAAGGTCGCTGCTGTAGAGCTTCCCAAAAATGCCAAGATGCCACTGGTCAGCAAGCTCGACATCGGCGGTGCGCCGGTGGTCAATGTATTCCTCACTGCCAAAAACGATACCCTGCAGAACCTGATGCTCTTTGCCGATGAGAAAGCCAAACCGGCACTGCAGAAGATCAACGGTGTGGGTGCCATCAACATCATCGGTTACCGTGACCGGGAGATAAAGATCTTCCCCGATATCGAAAAGCTCAACAAGTTCGGCATCACCGTACGTGAGCTAAACGAAATGGTCAAGCGGGAAAATGTCAAGATCGGCGGCGGCAAGCTCATTACCAAGAAGCGGGAGTTCATTCTCAAAACACGTGCCGATGCGTTGAGTGTTCAGCAGTTGGAAAATATCATTCTCAAAGATGACATCAGTCTGCGGGATGTCGCCAAAGTGGTCGATACGCTCAGTGACCCTGACAGCTACGCCTCCTACAACGGTACGCCGGTAGTCATGCTTGAAGTACAGAAAATTTCCGGTACCAATACACTCGAGGTGGTCAAGCGTGTCAAAGAGACCCTGCCGCAGCTGCAAAAACTG
>WGDG01000057.1 GCA_015493425.1 Sulfurovum sp. | reverse complement strand
CTCATACCGTTAACAGGAAAGGGTTTGGCAAGTTGTAATGTAGTACCGTTTGAAGCATTGACGGTTGTATGTACAGTGGGAGGGAAAAAGCCTGCAAAAAGCGGTAGTGCAGCAAGCATGAAAAGGGCGATATTACGCATTGCGATCCTTTATGGCGTAGTGATCTCTGATTATACAGGCAAAAGATTAAAAGTCCGATGAGGAGGTACTTCCCCGTAAGCCGGTTAATATTATTCGGCTATAATTTGTACTATTTTACAGGGGAGCATTGACAAGAGGTATGCGAATATTCATAGTGGCACTGATGTGCATCAGCCTGGCATTCGGGATGAAGGTGGAGTACCGCCAGTGGGAAAAAGGTAAAACGTTTTCGGACTATTTGAATGAAAAGGGGATTCCCCATAGTCTGCTTCAGTCTATTTCCGATGATGACAAAAAATTTTTACTTGAGATACGCAGTGACAGGGGCTATTACGAATCTGTTGATGAGAATGGAACACTTGACCAGGCACTTATTCCAATCAGTGAAGAGATGCAAATCCACCTTTTCAGGCAAGCTGGGCAGGCAAGCGGTTACGGTTTTGATATTATTCCTATCATTTATCAGGATAAGGAGTATTTCGGTCGCATCAAGATCGAAAAAAATCCCTATACCGATGCACTGAAGCATACCAATTATCCCAACGTTGCCAAACGCCTGGGGATGGCATTGAAAGGGGTCGTCAATATTAAAAAGCTTCGCAAGGGTGATGAGGTAGCGTTTGTTTACAAACAGAAAACAAGGCTTGGTTCCGTTTTTGCCATGCCCCGTATCGAAATTGTAAAGGTGCGCACCCGTGGGAAGGATGCTTTCATTTATGTCGATGAGGATGGTACCGGTTATAGTGATGCCAACAAAAAGGTTGCCTATACAGTAACAGGAAAAAAGAAAGTTGTCTACACACGGCGTGTGGGAAAACACGGAGGAAAAGTGTTTGGGATGCCGCTTCGTCATATCCGTATTACGTCTGGGTTTTCCTATCGGCGTTGGCATCCCATTCTCCACCGTTACCGTCCCCACCACGGCACTGACTTTGGTGCCAAGCGCGGTACGCCGCTGCTGGCTGTGAATGACGGAAAAGTGATTTATGCAGGCTGGATGGGCGGTTATGGGCGTGTTGTCAAGATTCAACATGCCGGAGGGTATATTTCCCTCTATGCGCACCAGAGTCGTATACGTGTCAAGCGGGGACAACATGTCAAAAAAGGGCAGATCATCGGATATGTCGGAAGTTCAGGTCGGAGTACCGGCCCGCATCTTCATTTTGGGCTGATGAAGAACGGACGTTGGATTAATCCTATGAAAGTACTACGCCGAAAATCTGTTTCAACCGGATCAGTACTAAAAAAATTTACACGATATGAAAAAGTGAAAACAACAAAATACAAAAAAGTTGAGATTAAAGGAACGGCTCAGAAACGTCAAAAGATCGAAGCATACCTGATGCATGATACTCCATCCTATATTTGGGACAAGGATCGTTTTGACGGAAAGCTTGAAGATGAAGAAGTATTGGGGGAAGATAAATGACAGGCAAGATTGAAGCATTCCGAACTGAACCGTTGCAGGATGCCCGTTTTATCAAAACGGAACGTGCCTGGTATAGGCAGGACGGGGTAGAAAAAAGCTGGGAGATCGTTGAGGCGCATGACAGTGTAGCTATTTTAATATATCACACCCAGAAAGAGGCGTTTATTCTTGTGAAACAGTTTCGGCCGGCAGTATACCTGAATGACGGCAAGGGCGTGACGGTGGAACTCTGTGCGGGTATTGTAGATAAAGATCTTCCCCTCGTACAGATTGCTGTTGAAGAGATAGAAGAGGAGTGTGGCTATCAGGTACCGCTTGAAGTGATTGAACGTGTTACCTCATTTCATACTTCCGTAGGCTTTGCCGGAAGCCGCCAGACGCTCTATTATGCAGAAGTGGATGAAACGATGCATGTGAGTGATGGCGGAGGCATTGAAGGGGAACAGATTGAAGTTATTGAACTTCCGGTGCGTGAAATTGATCATTTTATCTTTGATGAGGGTATTGCCAAAACACCGGGGCTGATGTTTGCGTTTTTGTGGTGGCGAGAAAAAAACGCTTCGCGTTTTTTAGTGAAGAGTGAATAACGAATAGTGAATAGTTTCGGTAAGCATTGCGGTGCAATGCTTTGATAAGAAAAGACTTGACAACAGTGAAAAACTGTGTCAAAATCCTCAATCCTCAATCCTCAATCCTCAATCCTCAATCCTCAATCCTCAATCCTCAACCTGCTACTCTTCTTTGGCTTGTTGATATGCTGCATAGTAAGTACTTCCGTCAGCAAATGTGTTAACAGTCAGTTTTGAAAAGCTGTCAAGGTATTCCCAAAAGTCTCTAATGAGATCAATATCGACATGTTGCGCCTTGTCCGCCAGAGCTTCTCTCATGGTACCAAGCCACTCGATACGATTGTTCTCATTGATAGAAAAGTCATCATGGATACGGATCATATATTCGTTCAGATCCATCCCTTTGCTTTCCCCTTCATAGACTTTCGGCCCGCCGCAGATCTGAATGAAGAATTTGCTGTTTTTCTTTTTCACTTCTTCAAACTCTTCTTCATCCTGCGGGAAGAAGTGGGCAATTTTGCTTTCGTATATCTTGTCATAAAAGTCGTACATCAATTCTTTCATTCCCTCTTCGCCGCCAATAGCGTCAAAGAAAGCCTTTGGAGGGTTTTTGAAATGAACGGGCTGCCCCTTTTCAACAGGTGTCATCGGTAGATCCATAATCTCTCTTCGTGTTGCCATAGAAAACCTTTCAATTACTAATTACTGTGGATTATAAGCTATATAACTTAGAGGTTGGCTTAGAGTAGATTTTTGTGTGGGTTTACGGTATCCTATTTTCCATTTGGTGCATCGGTGTTGTCAGGGGACAACACCCTACATATCGCAGAAGCGTTTTTGAAGACAATCGTAAAATTCGATACGTCTGTCACGCAGGAACGGCCAAATCTTGCGTATCTCCTCTCCTGCGTTCAGATCGAGTTCCAGTTCAATGAACTCTTCATGCTCCCGTGAACCCTCTGCAAGCAGTTCTCCTTGAGGTCCGAAAGCAAAACTGTTCCCCCAGAACTGTATGCCCTCCAGTACACCGGAAGGGTCTTTTTCGGTTCCCACACGGTTAACTGTCAGTACCGGAACGCCGTTGGCAACAGCATGCCCGCGCTGTACGGCGATCCACGCTTCACGCATTTTGCGTTTCTCTTCGGGGGTATTCTCTTTTTCGCACAGTTCATCGTAGCGCTCTTTGGGGCATGCAAGATAGCCGATGGCAGTAGGATAGATAAGCACCTGTGCTCCTTTGAGTGCCATGATGCGTGCTGCTTCGGGGTACCACTGATCCCAGCAGACCAGTACACCGAGTCTACCTACACTTGTATCGATGGGTTCAAAGCCTATGTCTCCGGGGGTAAAGTAGAATTTCTCATAAAATCCGGGATCATCAGGAATGTGCATTTTGCGGTATTTCCCTGCGATCTTGCCATGATCAAAGACATAGGCAGTGTTGTGATAGATACCTGCTGTGCGTTTCTCAAAGAGGGAAGCAACCAGTACGATCTGCCGCTCTTTGCTGACTTCTTGCCAGAAGGTGATATCTTCTTTGTAGGTTTCGGCATAGTCGAAAAATTTTGTCTCTTCACTCTGGCAGAAGTATTCGCTCTGGTGGAGTTCCTGCAAAATGACAAGTTTGGCATCAGTCTGTGTGATCATCTCAAGTGTACGGGCAATGGTTGCCTCTTTGCTACCGTGGTAACGCTGTTGTATTAATGCTGTTTTCATAAAGGTAGTGTAGCAAAATCTCTCTTTTTAGCGCTTTTTGATTTTTTTGTTATGATATGTTTGATACACAAAAGGAGAATACCTGTGAAGCACATATTGTTAATTGGGTGTATAGCTATTTTGACTGCCTGTACAACATACCACTATCCAGTAAGTACTATCCGTCCACATCCTTATCCTGCATCTTCACTTCGCACACAGCAGATTACGCATTATGTTGATATAGTGAACCGGATACGGGCAAAGGGTCGAAGATGCGGTAATGCAGGCTACTTTAGGGCAGCCCCTCCATTGCGGTGGAGTGATGCACTTTACCGTTCATCCTATGAACATAGTAGAGATATGTGGTTAACCAGACAGTTTGGCCATAATGGGTCGCATAAAGAGAGTGACTGGACAGCCAAAGTACAGCATTTGGCGCATGGCAGCAGTTTTAAAGAGCGCATAGAAAACAATGGTTATACCAAATGGCGGCATATCGCGGAAAATATCGAATCGGGCTCCCATAGTATCGATGAGGTTATGCAGCATTGGCTGCAGTCAGAGGGGCATTGCAAAAATATCATGAATCCGGAGTTCGAAGTCTTCGGCATGGCACGTGTCGGCAGGCAGGGGTCGAAGTATGACTACTACTGGACACAGGATTTTGCAAGCCACCAATAATATTTTATGAGCATCTCAGTAGGGTATCTGCATTGTTGAACAGTGCAGGCTCCCGCCCTCTTCGATAAGTTTGAGACAATTGATGGGAATCATCTCTTTTTCAGGGTATATCGCTTTGAAGATAGAAGAGATTGCTTCATCATTTTTGTCTTTATATGTAGGGTAAATCAGTGCATTGTTGGTAATAAGAAAGTTGGCGTAGGTTGCCGGTAGGCGATGACCGTTTTTGTCATATTTTGCTTCACACATAGGCAGGGGAATGAGCTGGTAGGGGATACCCTCCTGGGTACGAAAGTTCTTGAGTTGCTCCTCCATTGCCTTGAGCGCTTCATAGTGCTCATCACTGCTGTCATCACACTTGACATAGACAATGGTCTCTTTGTTGACAAAACGTGCCAGCGTGTCAATATGGCTGTCAGTGTCATCTCCTGCCAGATAACCGTGGTCAAGCCAAAGAACACGCTTGGCACCGAGGTATTTCGAAAGTTTTTCTTCTATCTCTTCTTTTGTCAATCCACCGTTACGGTTGGGGTTACACAGACACTGCGAAGTTGTCAAAATGGTACCCTCTCCATCACTTTCTATGGAGCCGCCCTCAAGCACAAAGTCTATCTGCTCCATCGGTGTGGTTCCCATGTATCCTTTTTTGTAGAGCAATCTGTTGACATCATTATCAAGTGTAGCTTCAAATTTTCCACCCCAGCCGTCAAACGTGAAGTCAAGCAGCTTTTTTTCACCATCCTCTTCAACAGTGATGTAACCGTAGTCGCGTATCCATGTATCGTTGGTGGGCAGCTCGATGAAGATCATGTTGAATGTTGAGCAGAACATGGAACTTATTTTTTGCTTGTCTTTACAGATGATATAGACAGGCTCTTTATAGGCGATCGCCTGTGCAATGCGGATAAAGGGTGAAAGGGCTTCGTTGAGTGACTTGGGATTGTTTGGGTCGTACCAGTCGGTCTCTTCATGCGGGAAGCTCATCAGCACACAGCGCTGCTTCTCCCACTCGGCGGGGAGTCTTCTCATAGGGAGCCCTCCCTATGAGAAAGTGAATGGTGAATGGTGAATGGTGAATAGTGTTGGAAGGCATTGCTTTGCAATGCTTCTATTTTAGAATAAGTCATACATTATTCCTTATACAAATAAGAGCTTTTCGTTAGAAAAGCATACCATAACTATTCACTATTCATTATTAACTATTCACTTGCAGCTATGCTGCACTAGTCCAGGTCACACTTTTCGTTGGGGCGTCCGTCGCGGTCTTCCTTGATGACACTGATGAGTACTTTGAGCAGATAGAGTACAAATCCGGCTGTGAGTGTCATTCCTACGATTTTGATCCATCCAATGGTGTCTATCGCTTCCATTTCAACCCCTTTACAGTATAATCCCCCTATGGCAAAAATAATCATCAACAAAGAGAACTTCTATCACAATCTTAACCAAATTGCTCTAAAAACAGGCTCAAAAGAGAAGATTGCTATTGTCCTCAAAGACAATGCGTATGGGCACGGACTGGAGACGATGGCGGCTTTGGCTTCGGAGTTTGGTCTGACCCATGCAGTGGTGCGCAATCTAAAGGAAGCTGAGCTTATCAGAGAAAAGTTTGATGATATTCTTGTGTTGGGAGATGCGGCAGTACCTGACAAGCAGTGTGTTTTTACCCTCAATTCGCTTGAAGATATAGCCAGAGCCAAAGATGGTGCACGCGTAGAGCTCAAGGTCGATACAGGTATGCACCGAAACGGTATTGCTATGGATGAGGTGGAAGAGGCACTCAAACAGATAGATGTCAAACAATTGAAACTGGTCGGTGTGATGACCCATTTTAGAGCGGCAGATGAGATGGGCTCCGCGTTTTTCTGGCAGAGGAAGCGTTTTGAGGATGTGAAAGCAAAGGTGCGTGCCGCTGGCTTTTCAAATATCCGCTTCCATTCTCATAACTCCGCTGCGATTTTAAGAAGCAGTCAGTTTGATGAAGATCTGGTACGTGTCGGGATTGCCGCTTATGGTTATGA
>WGDG01000056.1 GCA_015493425.1 Sulfurovum sp. | reverse complement strand
GTCGAAGTGTGTGCACCGATCGGTGTTGCTGAAGAACGCTGTCCGCCTGTGTTGGCATAGTTCTCGTTGTCAAGACAAATGTAGGTAAAGTCATGTCCTCGCTCCATTGCGCCTGAGAGCCACTGGAAACCGATGTCATAAGTAGAACCGTCACCGCCAAATGCAACGAACTTCACAGAAGCATCGTTGTCTTTGAGTGTACCTTTTTTCTTTCTTGCCTTAAACATTGCTTCAGCACCACTGACTGCAGTTGCGGCATTCTCAAAACCAATGTGAATCCATGAAGTATCCCATGAAGTAAACGGGTAGACTGCGGTGGAGACTTCCAAACATCCTGTGTTGGAAGCGATCACAAGGTTGTCATCGGTACAGTTCATCAGCTCTCTGACGATCATAGAGTGGGCACACCCCGGGCAGAGTGTATGTGCCCCTTCAAATCGGTCGTTGTTGGTTGAAAATTCTTTCAGGTTTTTAATGGATGTAATCGCCATACTTAGCTCCTTTTTGTCTGGAAATATCCGAGGTGTGGTCCTCTGAGTCCTGAGAACTGCTGGATATCTGTCGTAATGTGTCCGGCATCAGCATTCGCTTTCTGCTCCAAGAAGATTCGCTTCGCTTCCGCAACAGAGAAGTCCCTTCCGCCAAGACCATAAATGTAATTGGTAATCAGCGGTCTGTTCGGTGTCGTATAGAGTGCAGCAGAAACTTCGTTAAAGAAGGCTCCCATCGCACCGCCTGGGCTTGATCTGTCCAGTACTGCAATCGATTTTGCGTTCTCAAGCATATCTCTGACCTGATCAAATGGGAACGGTCTAAATACTCTAATACCGACAACACCGGCTTTTACACCTTCTTCTCTAAGCTCCTGTGCAGCAACACGTGCTGTTTCAACTGTTGTTCCGAGCGCCACGATGACCACTTCTGCATCATCCATGTCATACCCTTCAACTCTGTTGTATTTTCTGCCTGTGAGCTTTTCAAACTCTGCAAAAACATCGTCGATCACTGTTCTGGAGTCCATCAGTGCTTTGTGCTGCTTGGCCTTGTGTTCAAAGTGCCAGTCCTCTTCTGTCTGTGCACCGTAGGTGACAGGTCTTGAGAAATCAAGCATATCGTCTACCGGCACAATGTCCCCAATAAATTCATACGCTTTCTCATCAGAGAGAGGGTAGACATTCTGTGCAGTGTGCGATGTAATGAATCCGTCCTGATGTACCATAACAGGAAGTCTGACATCGTGGTTTTCACCGATTTTAAATGCACAAAGGGTCAGATCGTACGCTTCCTGTGCATTGAATGCATCAATCTGGATCCATCCTGAGTCACGTCCAAGATACATATCACCATGGTCACCACGTACGTTCAGAGGAGAAGCAAGCGCACGGTTGACAACAGTCAGTACGATAGGGAGTCTCATTCCGGATGCCTGGTAAAGTACCTCTGCCATCAGTGCAAATCCCTGTGAAGAGGTTGCCGTTGCAACACGTCCACCTGCTGCGGAAGCACCGACACATCCTGACATAGCAGCATGCTCGGACTCAACCATAACGAACTCTCCGTCAACATATCCGTTTGCCACATAGGCACCATAATTCTCAACAATTGGTGTCGACGGTGTAATAGGGTACGCCGCAACGACGTCTACACGAGCCTGTCTCAATGCCTGAGAAGCGGCATAGTTACCATCCCATACTTCTCTTTCATTCAAATCAAATTTTTCTGCCATAACAGCCCCTTACTTTTCTTTTTTCTTTTTTTCAGGCCACTGAGACAATGCTGTCTCGAGGTCTTCCTGCTCATTAAACATCAGAAGTGATTTCGGATTGGTCGGACAAACTTCCACACATACCTCACACCCTTTACAGTGGTCATAATCAATACCGAGCATCTGCTTGTCTCTGGAAATGATCGATGTATCCGGACACCATACCCAGCAGTTTTGACAGTCAATACAGACATCGATGTTGAATACAGGCTTTTTTACTCTCCATG
Source organism: Sulfurovum sp. (assembly GCA_015493425.1). Classification (GTDB taxonomy): domain Bacteria; phylum Campylobacterota; class Campylobacteria; order Campylobacterales; family Sulfurovaceae; genus Sulfurovum. Next base: position 10,371 of record WGDG01000056.1, on the reverse strand, counting down.
AAGCAACTGTCGCTGTGTAAGAGTTAAAGTCAGAGTAATCACGTTCTTCCGCTTTTTTATGGACGATATCACTGGCATCTCCTTCAAAAGAGGTCAAAATGATTCCCTGCGTTACCTCATCCCATCCAACCAGTTCGTCACCGCCGAGTTGATGAATACCGCGTTTTTCTGCTGCTTTTAGTTTAAGATCTTGCATCTCTTTCTCCCTACTTCACTTCGTTATAGGCTCTTGTGATTGCCTGCATGTTACCGTCGATGATCTTCTGCGGGAACTTTGCAAGAACACGCTTCATATTCTCGAGGAAATAATCCAGTTCAAACATTCCGGAGACCTTGACAAAAGCACCAAGCATTGGCGCGTTTGGAATTGATCTGCCGATCGTATCAAGTGAGATCTCAATACAGTCGACAACATAAACTCTGTCCGCTTTGTCCTGGAGCGCCGGAATCTGAGAGATCAGCTCATCCTTCTCCAAATGCGTTGTAATAATGTATTTTGTCGTCTCTTTGTCATTCATCGTGATATCATCAGTCATTGCCAATGCCGGGTCGATGACCAGAACATAGTCAGGATTCATAAACTTCTCATGTGTAATGATCGGTTTGTCATCGATCCTGTTATAGGCTCTGAGAGCTGCACCTCTTTTTGCAGAACCATACAGTGCAAAAGCCTGAACCTCTTTTCCGGTTGTGGCGACAATGTCACCGAGACTCTTCGCACCGGTCACGGCACCCTGACCTGCACGGCTGTGCCATCTGATCTCAATCATAGTATCTCCTCTATAGTGGTTAAGTATTTGAGTATACACCCAAAATCCTAAAATGTTTCCCATTGTAATGGGGTGACTCTTAAATTGTGCTTGAAATTACAATTTTTTTAACTTCGTGTTATGATTCGACAATAAATTGCACAGCTTCATACGCATCCGGAACGATGTTCGGCGTATATTCACGCAGTGTTTCCTTCCCCGTATAGCCGCAGCAGACCGCGACACTGTCGATACCGGCTGATTTGGCAGCGAGCATATCCATCGGTGTATCTCCCACCATCCAGCACTCTGATTTGGAGACATGCATCGCTTCCAGTGCTTTATCTATAGGTTCACAATGGGGTTTGGGATGGGTGACATCTTCTCTGCCTATCAGCACTTCAAAATAGTCCATCATCCCCATATAGACCAGCATTTCCCTGGAGTACTCGGCCGTTTTTGTCGTAACAACACCAAGCCTGGCATGGGCTGCTGCCAGTGCCACCGCCTCTTTTGCACGGGGGAGCAATACGGTTTTTTCACATGCAATGGTACGGTAGTGCGCCTTGTAGGCTGCCACATGCTCCCATACTTTCTCTTCGCGCACACCAAGTGTACGGAACATAGCATCGAGCGGATGGCCAACCTCAGCTTTGATTGCCGCTTCATCAAATGATACTTCACCAAACGTTTTCAGTGCAACATCGAAACTCTCCAAAATCGCCTCTGTCGAGTCGATCAGTGTACCGTCAAGATCAAATAGTATGGTCATAACATGCCTTTTGTATGGTTTTGGGAAGTTTTGGGGCTGCGGCAAGCAGTGTTTTGGTGTAGGCTTCCTTCGGATGTTTCATTACCTCTGCCACACGCCCCTGTTCTACGATCTTCCCCTGCTGCATCACTGCCACCTCATCTGCAATAGCAGGCACAATGGAGAGATCATGGGTAATAAAAAGATAGGCCACTCCCGTCTCCTCCTGTATCCTTTTAAGCAGTTCAAGCACCTGTGCACGGACTGTAACATCCAGTGCGGAGGTGGGTTCGTCACAAATGATCAGCTCCGGTTCGACTGCCAGCGCACGGGCAATCCCGATACGCTGACGCTGTCCTCCGGAGAATTCGTGCGGATAGCGGTCGATCGCCTCCGCATCAAGCTCTACCTTTTGCAAAAGTTTCATAATGGCTTCACGGCGTGCTTGCTTGGTTTTTGGCCCCATACCCAGACTCTCCATCCCTTCAGCAATAATCTCCCCCACCCGCATACGGGGATCAAGGGCAGCAAAGGGATCCTGAAAGATCACCTGTATCTTTTGGCGGTAAGGCTGTAGCTGCGTTTTGGAGAGAGTAACGAGGTTAGTACCCTCAAAAAGAATCTCTCCCTCCTTCACCGGAACCAGTGAAAGAATCGCCTGTCCGATCGTACTCTTCCCGCTGCCAGACTCCCCGACCAGTGCCAGTGTTTTGCCCTTTTCAATACGGAAAGAAGCACCATCTACAGCTTTGATATCGGCTCTGTTTCTTTGAAATATGCCTTTTTTAACAGGAAAGTACACCTTCACATTCCGAACCTCCAACAGGGGATGTGACGGTGGTGTCGATGCACGCTCTCCGCTTCCAAGTGCATCTTTCAATAACTGCCGCGTATAGGGGTGTTGAGGGGCTTTGAAAAACATCTCTGCTTCAGCTGTTTCGACAATGTGCCCTTTTTGCATGACCGCTATCCGCTCAGCTACCTGTGCCACAACAGACAGATCATGGGTAATAAAAAGAATAGAAAAACCACGCTCTTTTTGAATATGCTTCAACAATTGCAATACCTGTGCCTGAATGGTAACATCCAGCGCAGTGGTCGGTTCATCGGCAATCAACAGATCCGGTTCGCATGCCAACGCCATTGCAATCATCACACGCTGCTTTTGTCCGCCGGAGAGCTGGTGGGGGTACCATCTATAACGTATCTCCGGATCGGGAATTGCCACTTCTTCAAAAAGGGAAAGAACACGTGCTTTTGCCTCAGCTTTTGAGAGCTTCAGGTGCAGCCGTACCACCTCTTCCACCTGTGCACCGACAGTCATGACAGGGTTAAGTGCACTCATCGGCTCCTGAAAGATCATCGCAATACGGCTGCCTCGAATATGCTGCATCTCATATTCCGGGATTTCAAAGAGTGATGTGCCATACAGTTTTACATCACCATCTTCAACGCTAAGTGCTTCGGGCAGCAGCCTCATAATCGACAGGGAGGTCAGTGACTTGCCGCTGCCGGACTCTCCTACCAGTGCAAAGGTTTCCGCCCGGCCAATCGTAAAACCGACATTGTCAAGCAGCGTTTTACCCGCCACGCTGACAGTCAGATTTTCAATGTCCAGTACCGGATTCTCTTTTTTCTCATCTATAATAATATCTCCTTGGTGGTGTTTAGATGAAATCATTGTATATTTTTTCATTGTGCATTTCTCGGATCAAGTACCTGCTGTACCCTGTCAGAGAAGAGGTTGGCTGCCAGCACCAGAATGAACATAAAAATGAACGATGCAAAGAGTGACCACCACACCATCGGTTCACGTGCCATCTCAAGGCGTGCCTGGTTGATCATATTTCCCCAGCTGTACATGGTCGGATCTACGCCTACACCTACATACGAAAGAACCGCCTCAGCCAGTACCAGTCCAGAAAAGTCCAACACGATGGAAATAAGAATGATGTGGGTCAGGTTGGGTACGATATGCCGCGCCATAATACGCCACTTGCTTACCCCAAATGCCTTCGCAGCTGTCACAAAATCCATCTTTGCAATACGAAGTGTTTCGGCTCTGAGCATCCTACAAAGCCCTGTCCAGCTGGTTACCCCCAAAATCACGATCAGAAAGAGCAGTCGTAAATCGGAGCGTTCTATTGTCGAAGCGAACCAGTCAGGATGATTGTCCATCATTACCTGCATCATCAGCACCCCGGCAGCAATCAGCAGCACACCGGGGATGGAACTGAGTGTGGTATAAAGGTACTGAATGAGGTCATCCACCCACCCTCTGAAGTATCCCGCACTCACACCAAGGAAGATCGCAAGCGGCAGCGTTACCAGTGTTGTCAGCGTACCGATAAGCACCCCCGTACGGATACTTTTGAGAGCCGCATAGAAAACATCACCGCCAACCTTGTCGGTACCGAGCACATGGTATGAGAAGCTCATCACATAAAGCCAGGCAAGCAGCACTGTCATTAGGGTAAACACGCCATAAGCCGTCCGCCACGGCAGCTGCGTTTCACCCAGGAAAACTGTCTTGAGCCGCATACTAAAATCGCCTTTTGAACGCCAAAGCAGATGCAGCCCAATCAACACAACGGCAATAAGCATACCTGCCAAAATCCCCTTCAAAGAAGCCGAAAGCATCTGTCCTTTCTGAACATATTTCAACGGCAAATAGCGCTGTGTACTCTTGCCTGCAGCGTCGACAACAATGCTTTTGGTATATTCATGTGTCGCAAAAGGTGCAGAATAAGTACGCTCGGAAAAATCCTTCTGGTGCGCCATTGCCATATCAAGAAGGGACACAATAGGTGCTCCCCCGTTGGGTTTGTTGATTTTGAAGTGGACGGAATCAAGCAATGCAAATGCCAAGTAGAACATGAGCACAATCGCTGATGCCATCGCAATCTTTGAACGGAAAATCATTATCCACTTCTGCCGGGAGACAGGAGAGCGTAGCAGCATCCAGCTACCCGTAACTGCTACGGCAACCAGTGTCCACACCAGTATATCTGTCCATAAAAAGAAGAGTGTCACAGGGTTACCCTCGGATCAAAGAGTGTGTAGGATATGTCGGTCAAAATAAGCCCCACAATATAGAGTACTGAACCTAAAAATACCATTGCTTTGACAATGGCGAAATCCTGTGCATTAATTGCATCGATGGTGTAGGAGCCAAGCCCCGGAATACCGAAAAAAGACTCCATAATAAGGGAACCCATAAAGAGTGAGGGGATGATCACCACAACGCCTGTCAGAATGGGGAGCATCCCGTTTGGCAACACATGACGGAAGAGTACCGCAATTTCCGAAAGCCCCTTAGCACGAGCTGTACGCACATAATCCTGATTGATCTGTTCAAGGAAGATGGAGCGATACCAGCGCACCCCCGAGCCCAGCCCGGCAAAAACACCGATGGCAACCGGGAGCAGTACGAATTTCACCCCAGCCCAGCCGCTCTCATAGCCCGATATGGGCACCCAGTGCCAGAGTTTTGAAAAGAGTACCTGCCCGGCAATGATGTAAAAAAGCCCTGAAACAGACATGATCATCACAGCCACAATCATTGCGGACATATCCAGTACCGAACCGCGAAAGAGTACAAGCAGCAGTGCCAAAGATATGTTCGTCACCAGTGCGATCAGAAAGGTCGGCAGTGCAATGGCAAGGCTGGGTCCCATACGAGCCTTGATATCTTCGGCAATGTTACGGTTGGCATCGGAGAGTCCAAAATCAAACATAAAGAGTTTGAGAGACTCATTCACAAAAAGAGTGTCGGTGACTTTCTGGATACCGGAAGCCTCGGTATTGTAAAAAAGCGGTTTATCGTACCCTTTCTCGGCTTTCCATGCTGCGATCATCGCCGGGGTAGTCTGCTTGGCACCCAACTGAGCCCGCGCCATATCGTCAGGCGTATTGACCATAAAAAAGAGCATAAAGGTAATGAGGTTCACCCCGATGAGAATCGGGATAGCGTAAAGAATCCTTTTAATAATGTATGCCAGCATCTATACACTCTCCTTTCGTATGGCACGGGACTGCCGTCTTCGATAAGCTGCCCTCACGCCCCAGACCAGCATCAGCAGCGTCACTGCCAGCATCAGCAGCGGCCAAATCACCGGACGGTTCCACACCTGCTGTTTTTCATAGCGCTGCACAGGGTCAATGCGTTTGTACTTGAGTGTATTGTTCGCCATGGCATTGGGAACAACATTATGAAACCAGCCATGCACGAGTGCAAGACTTTTAGGGTAGAACCCCCATACCCACGGTGCATCCTCGCGTACAATCTTCAGCATCTTTTCAATAACAGCAAGACGTTCGGGGGAATTGGACATTGTCTGCATTTGCTGAAAGAGTCGGTCAAATGCCGGATTTTTGTAGTTGGCACTGTTGATGCCTGCACCATCCGTATCGACGGTAGCATTTTTGCCGTAAAGCAGAAAAAGGAAATTTTCCGGGTCAGGATAGTCAGCATTCCAGCCCCACGAGAAAAGCTGCACTTTTCCTTTGCGCACTTTCTCCTGAAAACGGTTGTAGTCCGTGGCACGGATTACCAATTCTATGCCCAGTTTGGCAAACTGCTTGCGCCGCCAGTCCATCAATGCCCGGTCATCCGGTCCCGTGGCAGTGGTGTCATAGTATAGCTTGAGGCGCTTGCCCGTCTTTTCCGAAATACCACCGGGGTAGCCTGCTTCTGCCATCAGTTTCTTAGCTACGTCAAGGCTTTTACGCACCCGCTTGCCCCTCACCCAGTTATACACAACAGGGTTGGTTCCCTTTTTACCCTCCTCATAGCCAAAAATTCCCGGAGGGATAGGGCCTTGTGCAGGTACGCCCCGTTCGTTTAGAAAAATAGAAATGTACTCCTCCTGATCCTGGGCAATGCTGATCGCCTGACGCAGTTTTTTCTGTTTTTCTGTGTAACCGCCCACAACAGGGTCTGCCATATTGAACGCCATATAAAAAATGGAAGGTTCCACGGAAGAAACCATTCGGATCCCCTTCTGCTTCATCATATTACTCAGCCCCATACTCCCGCCGGAACCTATCTGCACCGCCTGGTTGAACGCTTCGGAGCTGATGCCCGAAGCATCGTAGTACCCCTGCAGAAACTTGTTCCACAATGGAATACTCTCTTTCTCAAGCGAATAGACTGCTTCATCGATGAAAGGAAGCCTTTTCCCACTATCACGCAGTAATTGCTTTGACACACCGGAAGTATTGGCCTCCTGCACGGTCAGTCCCGGATAGCGTTCCAGATGAAAATGGGGATTTCTCACCAGCCTGATGCGCCTATTGGGACTGTTTTCCGCCAGATAGTAGGCACCGCTTCCCACAGGCTGTGTATCGAGTGAAATATTCTTCTGTCTCAAACCTTTTTGCTGATAGAAGAGGTCTGCTTCCCAGGGAATGGGCGCAAAAAAGTTCATAGCCATCCAGTAGAGAAACTGCGGATATTTTCCATAAATACGGATCTCCAGTGTTCTGTCATCGACAACCTTTACTCCGGGAACCTCAAACTTTCTAAGATCCAAAGGTTCTCCGTTTGCGAAACGTCTCTTTGCCTCCCGGGTAACCCTTTTTGAAAAGTCACGCAGCCTTACAATATACTGCATCATCGTATCAAGAATGGGAGAATGATACTGTCGTACCGCCATACGTTTCACAGCATAGGCATAATCGGCAGCCGTTACCCTGCGACTCCCCTGTTTCGGGAAGTCATTTAAGCTCCGAATTGTTTTCAATGCCTTTTCTGTCAGGTTACCGTAACGCAGTGATCCGTCAGGGTTCTTCACAAAAGCAGGATGGTTCTGATAGGCAAGATCATCACGAAAACGAAACCGGTAAAGCGTGAACTTTACTGCCGGGCTCTTCACATCAACCACACTTTCATTGTCATCGAGATAAATCACTTGTGGCATCTGTGTCAATGTCAACGGTTCAAGCGCATAGGGTTTTTTCAGGTAATTGTACTGCAGGGGAGGCTCATAAATCTGTCCGAGAAACATCCATTCGTTGGCATTGTAGGAGCGTACCGGGTCAAGGTGCTTTGGAGGGGAAGAAAAAGCAGAAAACAGCGTATTCCCCCGTATCTCCTCTACAGGGTAAGGCGCATTCCAGACAGCAGCATGCAGCAACACCGTGAAAAGTGACAGTACCATACACCACTTCGCCAGCCATGCCTGCACATTCTTTCCTTCTCTATTGGTTTTGGCGATTTTACCATAACTTCCCTAATCCGGGTACCCTAAAATAGGACAAAATATCTCCACTTTTCATCAAATGAATTGAATTGATTTATATTATTTTAAGCTTATATGAATCCAAAAGTAATCTATCTCATAAGAAATCGGAATAATCAAGATAAATATTTACGATTTTATTTCCTTTTAAACGCGTATGCTCTACAATAGTTGCGTAACAATGACTTTAACAAGAAGGAAGGCTATGGCACGATTAGTAGTAATGGGTGGTGGCGTCTCCGGACACACTGCCGCAACATTTGCAAAAAAGTGGCTTGGTAGCGACCATGAAGTAGTGGTAGTGACCCCAAACGCACAGTGGAACTGGATCCCCTCCAATATTTGGGTAGGGGTTGGACAGATGAAGAAAGAGGATGTTGTATTCCCTCTCGCTCCAGTCTATGAAAAAGCAGGTATCGATTACCGACAGGCAAAAGCGGTTTCCATTCACCCCGATGGAAAAGCAGACAGCGACACACCGTATATCACCATCGAATATACCGGTCAGGGCAAAGAGGGTCAGACTGAAGAGATTACATATGACTACCTCATTAATGCAACCGGACCAAAACTGAACTTCGATGCGACACCGGGTCTGGGTGACGGTAACGGACATCTGGGTGAGCATACAGTCTCCGTATGTACAGCAGACCATGCGATCCATGCGAATCTCGAGCTGCAAAGTCTTCTCGAAAAAGCAAAAACAGAAAAGCAGAAAGTCCTCGTCGGTACCGGTCACGGGCTGTGTACATGTCAGGGTGCAGCATTTGAGTACATCTTCAACATCGAACATGAAGCACGTAAAGCAGGTGTCAGAGACAACCTCGAAATCAAATGGATCTCCAATGAGTCGTTCATCGGTGACTTCGGAATCGGGGGTCTTCACATTAAGCGCGGTATGTATGCGGCAAGCTCCAAGCTCTTCGCAGAATCACTCTTTGTTGAGCGTGGTGTAGACTGGATTGTAGGTGCTGCTGTCAACAAAGTCGAAGAGGGAAAAGTACACTATGAACTGCTTGACGGCTCTACAGGTGAAGAGGAGTTCGATTTTGCGATGCTCATTCCACCATTTGCCGGCGTCGGTCTCAAAGCCTACGACAAGAACGGCGAAGATATGACAGACAAGATTTTCGCACCAAACGGATTCCTTAAAGTCGATGCCGACTATACTGCAAAACCGTATGAAGAGTGGAAAGCAAGTGACTGGCCAAGAACCTATCAGAACCCTGAGTACAAAAACATCTTTGCAGCAGGTATTGCATTCGCACCGCCACACCCTATCTCCAAGCCAATGCAATCACCAAACGGTACACCGATCACCCCGACACCGCCAAGAACAGGTATGCCTTCCGGTATCATCGGTAAAGCAGTAGCACACTCAGTTGTCGATATGATCAAAAACGGTGAAAATGCCCATATCCACGAAGCTTCTATGGCAGAAATGGGTGCAGCGTGTGTTGCATCTGCCGGTAAAGGACTTACAGACGGTACTGCTGCAGCGCTGACTGTCTACCCTGTCGTACCTGACTTCGAGAAGTATCCCGGAATCGGTCGTGACCTTGACTATACTTTCGGGGAGATCGGTCTTGCAGGACACTGGATCAAACATATCCTGCATCACCTCTTCCTTTACAAAGCCAAACTCAAGCCGGGCTGGACACTGATTCCTGAATAATCCGATTCGGATTGTTCAGACAATGAAAAAAGAAATAAAGTAAGGAGAAACAATGGCAAGTGTAGACCACTCAATTGAAAAGAACATTAAAGCATATGAGCCAAGCTTTGAAGCAATGGTACCAACACCGTTTGTAAAATTCATGAGAACATGCCTTATCTGGCAGTTCATTCGCTTCATTATCATCAACATTAAAATGATCATTGTGGTTCAAAAAAGCCACTAACCCCTTTTGCAGGCTTCGGCCTGCATCCTGTCAAACCCAGTATTTCCTACAATTTTCCCTGAACCGAATGTTTTAGAAAGTATTGAAAAGGATGTCCTAATGATCAAAGAACTGGTAGTCTATCCCGATGACCGTATTTTAGCCTGTGGCGATGTACGCGGCTTCGATGAGAGTGTAGGCAGACTCTTTGACGATATCAAAGAGACGATGGATCATCACGGTCTTGATGCACTCAGCGCGATGCAGGTCGCCCACCCTTTCAATATGTTTATTGTCAAAAAAGATGGTGAATACATCGAATTTGCCAATCCGCGTATTCTGCAAAAAAGCAAACCCTTTGAGGCTGAAGAGCGCAGCAGTTACTATCCAGACATAACCGCCATCGTTCCCCGCCATGAAAAACTCAAGATCGTCTACGAAGACCGTAACGGCAATACCTGCTACATGGATGCTGACAATGACAAACACTTTGCAGCACAGTTCGCGCAGATGATGGACTTCTCCCTTGGCGGCACCATGCTCGACCGCATTGATAAAAAGCAAAAGCAGCGTATTCTTGATGCGTTGGAAGGCAAGGGGCTCGTTCCACAGGTAGGCGATGTCTGCCCTACCTTCTCGCGCAAAGACTACTTCGTCTCTTTTGCCGACAAAATTCTCTTTTTCATGGGACTCTCCCTGCTGACGCCACTGTTCAAGTTCCAGAAGACAACCGTAGAGAATATTTACAT
>WGDG01000055.1 GCA_015493425.1 Sulfurovum sp. | reverse complement strand
GCTCAGTACCCTTGAAAAGAAGATACAGCCGGATATTGTTTTTTCAATATTTGGACCAAGTTACTGGCGACCAAGAGCAAAACACATGACAGGATTCGCCGACGGTTGGGTTTATAATCCCACTTCAGTTGCCTACGACAGACTTCCCTTTTTGAAACGATGGAAAATGCGACTACATGGTAAATATAAAAGCTACTACCTAAAAAAAGATACAGACTATTTTGTGATGGAAACAGATGATGCAAAGAGGAAGTTGTCACAAGTACTTGGCGTGAAAGAAAAAAATATTTTCGTTGTAGGAAATACTTACAGTTCGGCATTTAACTATGAATCTTTTACCGAGGAAGAGAATGAATTTTATATCAAACTTCCCGAGAAACAAGACCGCGAATTTAGGCTTATGTACATTGCCCATAATCATCCCAACAAAAACCTTGGAATTATTAATACCCTTTTGCCTTTTCTCGAGGGTCAAAATATCAAATTTGTTTTGACACTCGATCAAGCCAGCTTTCATAACCTTTTCCCTCATCCAACTAACAAGATATTAAATCTTGGTCCCATCGCGCAAAGGTCATGTCCCTCAATCTATAGGCAATGTGACGCTTTATTTGCTCCAACGCTCTTGGAAACATTCAGCGCATCCTATCCGGAAGCCATGAAGATGGAGAGACCCATATTGACATCAAACTACTCATTTGCGACGGATGTTTGTCAAGACGCAGCCCTATATTTCGATCCGTTAGATCCACAAGACATCGCTGAAAAGATCAAAAAGCTTGTTGCCGACAAGGCACTGCAAGAAAAACTGCTCGAAAAAGGTAAAAAAAGAGTGAAAGAGTTTGAAACTGCAAGATCACGGGCGGAAAAATATGTCACTCTATGTGAAAATGTTGTAAAATACAATCAACTCAACAAGGACAATGCATAATGTTTACAAATAAAACACTTCTAATTACCGGAGGAACCGGATCGTTTGGTAATGCTGTGCTGCGGCGTTTTCTCGATACAGACATTGGGGAGATTCGTATCTTTTCCCGAGATGAGAAAAAGCAGGACGATATGCGCAAAGCATACAGCAACTCCAAGCTTAAATTTTATCTCGGAGATGTACGCGATCCCAACTCGGTCAAGGATGCGATGCGGGGAGTGGATTTTGTCTTTCATGCTGCGGCACTCAAGCAGGTACCTTCCTGTGAATTTTATCCGATGCAGGCAGTCAAAACCAATGTCATCGGGACAGAGAATGTACTCTACGCGGCTATTGAGGCAGGGGTGAAAAAGGTGATCGTTCTCAGTACCGACAAGGCTGTCTATCCGATTAATGCCATGGGGGTATCCAAGGCGATGATGGAACGGGTCGCTATCGCCAAATCGCGTAATCTTGGTGAACATGAGACGATGATAGCGGTGACACGATATGGCAATGTCATGGCCTCACGTGGTTCGGTGATCCCCCTCTTTATCGACCAAGTGCGTCAGGGTAAGGAGATTACGATCACCGATCCGGCTATGACACGATTTATGATGAGCCTTGACCAGGCGGTAGAGCTGGTATTGTTTGCTTTTGAGAATGGAAGAGGGGGGGATACATTTGTCCAAAAAGCTCCGGCAGCAACCATCGAATTGTTGGCGCAAACACTGACTAAAATGCTTGGGCATCCTGACCACCCGATCCGTATTATCGGTACCCGTCATGGGGAGAAACTCTACGAAACACTCCTGACAAAAGAAGAGATGGTCAAAGCCATCGATATGGGAGAGTATTATCGTATCCCAGCTGATACACGGGATTTGAACTACAACAAATTCTTCGACAATGGCGAAGAGGTCATCACTCAAGCACACGAGTACCACTCGCACAACACGCATCGACTGGATGCAAACGAACTTCGTCAGATGCTGATGGCGCTCCGAGAGATCCAGGATGATTTGAAAGAATTCGGAGCCATATAGTGAAAGTTCTTGTCACGGGGAGCAGCGGATTTATCGGGAAGAATCTCATCGAGAGATTGGTGCGTATTGAGGACGTTGAGATCTTGAGATTTGACAAAGAAAATACTCCGGAAGAACTGGAAAAAAGCATTGCCCAGTCTGACTTTGTCTTTCACCTTGCCGGGGTCAACCGTCCGGAAAATTTGGAGGAGTTCTATGCAGGAAACGGTAACTTAACGCAGCAAATTGTTTCTATGCTGGCGCAAAGAGATGATTCAGTTCCTATCCTCATGACTTCATCCATACAAGCGGAACGTGACAACGATTATGGCAAGAGTAAACGAGTGGGGGAAGAGGCTCTGGAAGCCTATGCAGCACGAACAGGAGCATCAACATATATTTATAGATTACCCAATGTGTTTGGCAAATGGTCGCGTCCCAATTACAATACGGTGATTGCAACATGGTGTCACAATATCAGCCGTGATATGCCTGTGAAAATCAGCGATCCAGCGGTTGAACTTTCTCTAGTTTATATTGATAATGTGGTAGAAGCATTTGTTCAGCATCTTGACGCGAGAGAAACCCAGCAGGGCTTGAAAATGTGTGAAGTATCTCCGGTGTACTACAAAACACTCGGAGAGATTTATGAGCTTCTGCAGCAGTTCAAGCAGAGCCGCCAAACGTTGGTCGTACCGCGAACCGGAGAAGGATTTGTTCGGGCGTTGTATGCAACCTATCTGAGTTTTTTGCCTACCGATCAGTTTGCGTACCCTTTGAAAGCACATCGGGATGATCGTGGTGCCTTTTATGAATTTATCAAAACGATTGATAGTGGTCAAGTCTCTGTTTCGACTACCAAGCCTGGTGATGTCGTTCGTGGCAATCACTATCACAATACTAAAAATGAAAAGTTTATTGTCGTTAAAGGTGAAGCTCTAATCGAATTGAGAAACATTTACAGCGATGAAGTGATCAAATATCGTGTTTCGGATCAAAAGATAGAAGTAGTGGAGATGATTCCAGGATATACGCACAACATACGTAATGTTTCCGAAGAGGAGATGATCCTTGTAATTTGGGCAAATGAGGCTTATGACCCCCAAAACCCAGATACAAATTTTCTAAAGGTATAACATGAAAAAATTGAAAGTGATGACAGTGGTCGGGACACGTCCAGAGATCATTCGCCTCTCGGCAGTGATAGCCAAGTTGGAGGATTCGATTGCCATCGAGCATATACTGGTGCATACGGGGCAAAACTATGATTATGAACTTAATGAAGTTTTTTTTCAGGATTTTGGTATCCGAAAACCGGATTTCTTCCTTGGGGCAGCTCTGGGGGGAGCCTCGGAGACTATTGGGAATATTCTAATAAAAATTGATCCAATTTTGGAAGAAGTTCAACCGGATGCCCTTCTGATTCTGGGAGATACGAACAGTTGTCTCAGTGCCATTCCAGCTAAAAAACGGCACATACCTATTTTCCATATGGAAGCCGGAAATCGTTGTTTCGATCAGAGGGTTCCGGAAGAGACCAATCGCAAAATTGTTGATCACATCGCAGATATTAATTTGACGTATAGCGATATTGCCAGGGAGTATTTGCTCAGAGAGGGGTTGCCGGCAGACAGGATCATCAAAACGGGTAGTCCTATGTACGAGGTTATTCTCTCGAAGCTTGATGCAATACATGCTTCAAATATTGTAAAAGAGATGGGTTTGGAACAAGGAAAATATTTTGTCATATCAGCTCATCGAGAAGAAAACATTAATTCTGATAGAAACTTCCACAATCTTGTAGATACATTGAATGCCATCGCTAAAAACTATGAATTGCCAATCATCGTCTCCACGCATCCACGAACGCGAAAAAGGATCGAAGAGACTGGTGTGAAGTTTCATGATATGATCAAGCTCATGAAGCCGATGGGGTTTATCGACTATGTCAAATTACAAGTTGATGCCAAGGCAGTTCTTTCGGATAGTGGCACCATCTCTGAAGAATCATCCATCTTAAATTTCCCGGCACTTAATATCCGTGAAGCACATGAAAGACCCGAAGCAATGGAGGAGGCATCGGTAATGATGGTTGGGCTCGAAAAGGAGAGAATTCTTCAAGGATTGTCCGTTTTAGAATCACAAAAGAGAGGTGACGAAAGAACATTAAGGCAGGTAGTTGACTACTCTATGCCTAATGTTTCGGACAAGGTTTTGAGAATACTGCTCTCTTATACGGATTACGTCAACCGAACGGTATGGAAAAAAGCAGATTGATGAAGATATGTGTCCTTGTTGATGACTATATGCCTGATAGTAGGAAAGTCAGTGCAAAGATGATGCACGAGCTTGCATGTGAGTTTCAGCGGAAAGGGCATGAAGTTACCGTCGTGACACCTTCTCCCTCCTTGCATACATCTGTAGAGTTTTCTACACTTGATGGAGTGACGGTTTGTCGGTTCAAAAGCGGTGAAATAAAAAATGTTGGCAAGGTTAAACGCGCCATTAATGAAACACTACTTTCAGTTAAGGCTTGGAAAGCACTCAAGCAATATTTTAGAAGCCATCCTCATGAGATGATTGTCTTTTTCTCACCGACAATTTTCTTTGGCTCTTTGGTTGTAAAGCTAAAAAAATTATGGGATGCACCAAGTTATTTGATTTTGCGGGATATTTTTCCTCAATGGGCTATTGATCAGGGGTTGATCCGCAGAGGTTCTTTGATTGAAAAGTATTTTAAGTACTTTGAAAAAATAAATTATGATGCAGCCAATACGATCGGACTCATGTCTCAAAAGAACCTTGAGTGGTTTGAAAACTATTTTAATGCCCCTATAAACAAACGGTTGGAGGTTCTTTACAACTGGGCGGCGGATATTCCAGTGCTTTCAACAGGAAAATATCGAGAAATGCTGGGATTGTCTGGGAAAGTTGTCTATTTTTATGGTGGGAATATGGGGCATGCTCAGGATATGATGAATATTATGCGCTTGGCTACAGCAATGCAAGATGAGGAGACGGCACATTTTGTTTTAGTAGGAGCTGGTGATGAGTTTGAGCTTGTGCAGGAAGTTATTTTGCGTAAAAAATTGAATAATGTTACGCTGCTTCCTTCTGTGCCGCAGAATGAATTTAAAGAGATGCTTTCTGAATTCGATGTGGGGTTATTTACATTGCATAAAGATCATATTACACATAATTTCCCTGGTAAACTATTGGCATATATGGTACAAGGCCTTCCGATACTTGGAAGTGTTAATCCCGGTAATGACTTAAAAGAAACGGTAGAAAAATCTGGAGCCGGGCTTGTTAGTATATCAGGTGATGACGAAACATTTTATAAGAATGCTAAAGAGTTAATGGATGAAAATTTCCGAACAATGGCTGGAAAAAACTCTAAAAAACTTTTGCAAACAACATTTTCGGTAGAGGCTGCTTCTAAACAAATATTGTCCTCGTATGTTATTTGATATTGTGATTGGTGATTCGTGATTGGTGGATGGTGGATGCTTGATGGTCGGGGTTAGAGTCCTTGCTTGTTGAGGACGACCTGGATGGTTTTCCAGATGGTTTTGAGTTCCAGAGCAATGCTCCAGTGTTTGATGTAGTAGAGATCGTACATGAGTTTTTGGCGGGCATCTTCGGCGTTGGCGCCGTAGGGGTACATCACTTGCGCCCAGCCGGTGATGCCGGGCTTGACGAGGTGGCGTTGGTTGTAGTAGGGGATCTCCTGCTCATAATTTTCGACAAGAATATCCCATTCGGCACGTGGGCCGAGAATATGCATATCACCTCGTAGGACGTTGAAAAGTTGAGGAACTTCATCGATGCGTGTTTTACGCATGATTCTACCCCAAGGGAAGATACGTGTGTCGTTCTCGCGGGTATAAGGATCATGGTGAGAGTCTTCATGCATCGTACGAAATTTATAGCAGGTAAAGCGCTGGCCACGTTGGCCGACACGGGTTTGCTTAAAGAAGATGGAACCGGGTGATTCTTTGGAGATTCGATAGATGGAATAGAGAGCAAAGGGTAAAGATAATATTCCGATGGAAATAGCCCCTATATAATCCATCATTCGTTTCAAGACATATTGAATTTGTGTGTATGGATGAATCTTTTCGAGGAAATCGACATTAGTTTGATCCTCGGGGATATAGCACTTGTGCAGATACCGTTCGAGAAAGCTCTCGACACTCAGGTAGCTGATGCCGTGGGATTCGAGTGAAATGAGGTAGCTCAAGAGTTCGTCGGGTATACGGGCGATTGTGTTGAGAACGATGAGGGATTTTCGGCCATTGGCGATGGCGTACTGGAGGTGCTTAATGGTGGCTTGGGGCTCTTGATTGCGGTAGGAGACGAAATCAATCGTCCCAAAAGCCTCTTTGAGACGCTCAAGTTCAGCTTCGCTGAATGTATGCCGTTTGCCAAGGACGATCATTTTTCAGTTTCCTCATT
>WGDG01000054.1 GCA_015493425.1 Sulfurovum sp. | reverse complement strand
TCGCCTCACCAAGCAGCAGTTCATGTTTCTCCTTATCGATAATCTGAGGCCGCATACCGCCATACCCCTCGGCAAATGTAATATCGCCTACCTTGAGTGAGGGAATGATCTTCTGTACATCATGAATAAAGATCTCCTTCCCCATCATCGGTACCTCCTCCAAAAAGTTCTTGAGAATGTAACGACGAATGGTTGTATCTTTAAAAAGGTTCAGATAAACCTTCGTTACCTCTTTGTCTATATTGAGTGCATGAATGAGGTCTTTGATGTGCAAAGAGTGATAGCACTCAAGTTTGGGAAGCGCAAATGCCGTAGGGCCAAAACGGGTGTTCCACGCCTGCGTACAGTCGGGATCGGCATGATTTGATTTTACCCTCTTACCCATAAAACAAACGAGGCAAACAGCACTTATGCTATAATCGCTCTCATGAACACAATGACTAAAAACAATACACTACAACGCTTTACTTCTAAAACCAAAGGCTTTAGCGCATGAGTGCTTTCGCCGTACAGCTGACCAAAGGCTTCATCGACTCCGATATCGAGCTCGAGGATCATCCCGCACTCGAAGAGCTGCACCGCATCGGCGCGCTTGAGAAAGAGGGAAAACTATGGAAACTCTCCTCGCTCTACCGTGCAGGCAGACTTTACATCGGCAAAGACGGCCGGGGGTATCTTGAATCGGAGTTCAAAGAGCAAAAGAACCTGCTCATCGAACCTGACTACCTTGGTGATGCACGAAATGGAGACATTGTCGTAGCCAAACGCTTCATCGGAAAACGCGGACGCGCGTCGGGCAAGGTTGTTGCCGTTATCAAACGCGCACACCTCTTTACCGTTGCCTACACTCACCGCGACGAACAGGGTAACTTTATGACACTTGACATCCGCACCGGTGAACCCATCCATGTCAAAATGCCCGGTATGGATCTTAAGGCGTTCAAGATCGGTACAGTCTTCAAAGTCGATGTCGATACAGAAGAGGTGTTGGAAGTTTTCGGACACCTTGGGGATGCAAGAGTAGACGAGAAGATTTCGCTTGCACTCTTCAACCGCCCAGACGACTTTCCGCAAGAGTGTGTTACCGAAGCGGTGCAAATAGAATCGGAAGTAAACAAAACCGAACATGAAGAGCGTATCGACCTGACACACCTTGATTTCTGTACCATCGACCCGGTTACCGCCAAAGATTTCGACGATGCCATCTATTTCGATCTGGAGAAGTATGTACTCTACGTTGCCATCGCCGATGTGAGCCACTATGTGCCCTATTTCACCGAAATTGACAAAGAGGCCAAAAAGCGCGGCTTTACCACCTACCTGCCGCACAAATCCTTCCCGATGCTGCCAAGGGAGCTGAGCGAAAACATCTGTTCGCTCAAACCCAAAGTCGACCGTCTTGCCTTTGTCGCAAAGATTACACTTGACAAACAGACGCTGCTGCCGCTTAAAGAGGAGTTCTTCGAAGCGATCATCCACTCCAAACACCGCTTCAACTACGAAGCGGTCGACGGCATTCTTGCCAACGGATACGACGGAGAGAACGAGACGATACAGCGTATTCTGCACTGGCTGCTGCCGCTGCAGAAAGTAACCGTCAGACTGCGAAAAGCACGCCTCAGACACGGCTTTGACTTTAGAAGCGAAGAGATCAAACTCACCATAGACGACAACCAGGAACTGGTCAGCACCGACATCGAAACAGGCACCCCCTCACACTCGCTCATCGAAGAGTGTATGCTACTGGCCAACCAGGCTGCTGCCAAACGCTTCAACGGTGACGGCGACAGCATTTTCCGTATTCACGAGCCGCCGCAGTTGAGCAAAATAGAGGCGCTGCTGACCGAACTTGCCGCCATTGGGCTTTACGTCGAAGAGTATGAAGAGAGCCCGGACCTCATCCGTGCCATTCAGGCGGAAGCCAAAAAAATGGGGCTGGAGGCCGAAGTCGATGCGATGATCATCAAATCTCTGCGTCAGGCAAGCTACTCCTCTCACAACGTCGGCCACTTCGGTCTTGGCTTTTCACACTACAGCCACTTCACCTCCCCCATCAGACGGTATGCCGACCTCATTTTGCACCGTCTCATCAAGACGCAGCTGCGTAACGACCCCGAAGAGGCGGAGTATCTGCTGCGCAACATCGATCCGCTCTGCGTACGTGTCAGTGAACTCGAACGTGAAGCCACCAAGGCCGAATGGGATTTCAGAGACCGCAAGCTTGCGCGCTGGGCGAAAAAACAGATCGGCGCATTCTTCGAAGCGGAGGTCATCGAAGCGGGCGAAAGTGCCAAAGCGAGACTCCTTGGTGATGTCAAAGGGGTGGAGGTTCACCTCAAAGGCGACAACCTGATGCTTTTCGATAGAATACGCCTCATGATCACCGAAGTCAACATCCCCCAGGCCGTCATCATGGCAGAACTGGTACAAAAGCTCGAAAAAGAGATCACTGACCTATGAACAACATCATTGAAGTCTTCAAAACAGTATCGGTTTCACTCATCACTTCAAAAATCGGAGATTTTTGACATGTATCAACGCGAATTCGACCAGCGCCTTGCTTCCGGACTGCCTAAAGCGGTTCTTTTCTTCGGCGACAACGACTTTATGATAGACCACTACATCGAACGCTACAAAACGCAGCTGAATGCCAAAGAGGAAGCCCTGGCACTCTATTTTGACGAGTGGAACTACGAGCAGGCAAAAGGATACCTCTCCCAAAGCTCCCTCTTTGGCGGCACCAACCTGCTGATCGTCAAGCATGACAAGAAGATCCCCAAAAAGGAGCTTGAGACCCTCATTGCACTGGCAAACAGCAATACCGACAACTACTTCCTCTATGCCTATGCAGGCGATGCCAAAAACGCCAAGAGCCTGCAGAGCAGCTACACCGACAAAAAAGGAGGTGTGTGGGTACGCTTTTTCGAGCCCAACATCCGTGACGGCATCCCCCTGCTCCAGCACAAGGCACAGCAGATAGGACTGGACATCGACCACTACGCCCTGCAGCACCTGATGCAGCTTCTGAACAACAATCTGGGGCTGTGCATGAACGAGCTGGACAAACTGGCTATTTTGCAAACCAAAGTGACCAGCAAAGACATCGACAACCTCGTCTACTCCACCGCACCGCTTGCCATCGAGCAGCTGCTGATAGAGCTTTTCAACAAGCGCCCCATCACCAACATCATCACCAAACTGCTCGAACTGGGCTATGACGAGTCTGAAATTCTGCGTGCGACACAGTACTTCATCAACGAGATTTTCCTCATCAATGCCTACATCAAAATTCACGGCACACCCGACTTCAAGGAGATTTTCGGTTTCCTGCCGCCCCCACAGGTGCGTGAGCGCAAACAGCAGCTTGCCCTGCGTGTCAAATCCGCCGCCCTGCTAAAGATATTCGAACACCTGCTCGAGAGCGAAATAGAGATGAAACAAGCGCCTGCGACACAGAGGGAAGTGCTGCTTTACAGTATGCTTATTAAGATTCAGCAATATTTGTAGAATTAGAAATTAGAAATTAGAAATTAGAAATTGTGCGGTTTGGGTACTGTGAAATAACTTAAACATTTTAATATCCAAATAAGTTATATTACGATAAAATATTGCTTCCAAAAATTCCTGCTCGTTTTTTTGGACGGTTTTTCCGCATTTTGAAACGGGCTATTAAACCAAAAGGAAACACATGACTTCTTATGAAACACTGTTCGTAATTAAACCTACGCTGACAGAAGAAGAGATCAACGCACAGATCGAAAAAATGAAGGAAGTTCTTGCAAAAGTTGATGCAGAACTTCTTGCAACAGATGATATGGGTATGAGAAAACTTGCTTACCCTGTAGAGAAAAACGAGAGAGGCTACTACACTGTACTTTACTACAAAGCAAACGGTGAGGCTATCGCTGAGATCGAAAGAAACCTCAGAATTAACGAAGAAGTGCTGAAGTTCCTGACCGTGAAATATACTAACGGAAAAGAGATTGCACAATTCGAGAAGCTTGTTGCAGCAGCGGGTAAAAGCGCTGAGCCTAAAGCTGAAGAAGCACCGGCAGAAGCTGAAGCTCAAGAAGCGTAATTAGCGACAATTAGAGGAGCAACCCTATGTACAACAAAGTGATTTTGGTAGGAAACCTGACCAGAGATGTGGAGGTGCGATACACCCCAGGCGGTACAGCAATCGGTAACACCGGAATTGCTGTCAACCGCAAGTTCAAAGCTGCGACAGGTGAACAGAAAGACGAAACGATGTTCATTGACATCACTTTCTTCGGAAGAACTGCCGAAATCGCCAACCAGTACCTCAGAAAGGGTAGCAAAGTTTTAGTGGACGGAAGACTCAAGCTTGACCAGTGGACGGCACAGGACGGCAGCAAACGGAGCAAACACAGTGTGACTGTGGAGAACCTCCAGATGCTCGGCAGCAGAGATGAAAATGCCCAAATGGGCGGCAACAGCTACGGCGGCGGACAGCCTCAGCAGCAGGGAGCATCCAATTACGGTGCCCCCGCTCAGGAGAGCTACAGCCAGCCAAGCCAGTCTGCACCGGCAGCTCCACAGTCCCAGCCGGATCCTACACCAAGCATTCCGGAAATAGACATCAGCGAAGATGAAATACCGTTTTAGGAGAAACACCCATGGCAGAAAGAAGAAAATTTAAAAAAAGATACTGTAAATACTGTGAGCAGAAAGTCGACTTCATCGACTACAAAGACCTCAACGCGCTGAAGTTCAGCCTCAGCGAAAGATTCAAGATCATGCCTCGTCGTCTGACAGGCAACTGTAAACGCCACCAGGAGATGGTCACTGTCGCAATCAAAAGAGCAAGACAGACTGCACTCATCCCTTACATCGTTGACAGAAAGAACGTTGTAGAAAACCCGTTCGAGATCATTAAGTAAATCTCTTTTACCCGCACTTTGCGGGTATTATTTCCTTATATATTTCCATATCTCTTTTTAGACTTCCTTATAATAATCTCAAACTGTTTCATATGCCTTTGCTCTCAAAATAGAAAATACATATGAAAGAGTTTGAAGAGAGCCGGTTTTTAACCGGCCGGTTCCCTCCTTTTATCCCTCTATCATATCGATAAACATATCATCCATATTATCATAGGTTTCACTCTCTCCACCAACAGTAATGGTACCGTTCGTTTCATTGTTTTCATTATGTTGGAATAAGACAACGGCACTATTTGTACCGGTAAAGACAGTTCTGCCTTCAGCCGGCATTTCCATATCATGCAAATCAAAAATGTCTCTTACATAACTATCATTAGAAAAACTTGCTGTATCATCTAAATACCATTTCCATGGAGTTGTAGTATCAAGCCGTGCGCTCCCGCCAACTAAAGATGATCCAACAGTACCATTTAAACTCACAGTCGAAACATCTGACTCATTACCATCATTACTTCTACTTCTTATCCATGCTCCATCATACACATATTGATTGGCATAGGTATCTGCAAAGAAATTTTCATCACTTGAACGCAATGCAATATATCCGTTATTTTCAATATGCCATGTATGTGAATCATTGTATTCTTCACTATCTGAATCACCCTCAGAATTATAATGCGTACGCTCTATATTGTGATCTGCCTCTCTTGTCTCTACCGCATAACATAACGCTTGCATCTCACTTGAATGGTTGTCGTCATAGTTATGCAGTTTTTCATCCATATTCATGGACAGATGTATTGACAGTATCTCTTTATTATCCCATATTTCAGTATAGGATGTATTATCATCAGAATCAGGTATCTTCGTTTCACTGTTGACTCTCTGATTGTCTGCATCCATATCCAGGATACCGTTTCCTTGATACTCCAATAATTTTTTTCCATCACCTTGCGCATACTCAAGCAAAAGATTCTTTTTGTCGATATGAAGCGACCGCGTTCTGTTACTTTCCTCTGCGTCCATTTCATTCGACTCCAAAGTTTCATGAAAACTCATGGTGAAACTACCATTGAAAAGTGACGTATTTTCAGTTGTATCACTAAGGTCTTCCAGCCTCACTAACGGGCTGTTACCCAAAATTAGATTCCAAAAATTTTCTATTCTGTCATCGTCATCTGATTCACGCAGAAGACAGTTTTTGAACTCTATACTCAGATCATACCCGTCATCCACAGCAGTATATGTTGCATTGTAAAAACCTGTCTGATTTGTTTCACTGTAATTATCACAGTGAATATGGTCACCTGTTTCAATCGGTGCGCCACTCTCAAACACAGACAACGCATTCTCCTGAATATTCTTAACTTTTTTGGCAATGCGTCCTTCAAAAGAATTGTCTTCCTCAATATTGTTGAGAGCCAAATATTTTGTTTTCATTGTCAAAATGGTCAAATAATACCCCAATCTTAAATTGATAATGGAAGTACTCAACACTCCTTTGACACTTTCAAAATCATTTTCTGCACTGAATGTAACCGGTTGCTTTGCACTAACTGGTACAGGACATGGATTTTCCGCTGTTCGTACCACCGTTTCCTGAGTACCACTACTACCTCCTCCAAAGCATCCTGCCAAACCAATACTTAAAACTGTAGCACCTGTAATCGCTACTATTCTACTTTGTCGCATGTTTATCTCCTCTTTACTAACTTTAATTGACAGAATCATTTGAATCTGTCTCTACGGTTATTGTAATAAAAAGATGTGCCAAAAATGTGCTAATTCTGTTACTTTTAAATGCTGAAATAGAATAATACCTCGATAATAAGAGGCTTTAAAGAGGAATATTGTTTTTTTAAAAAACAACATTTTAGTGTAACTGGATAGATATAAATTATAGGAATAACACGAATTATTGCTTTTTTAGTACCATAAACAGTTTGTCATGCTCCTCAAAACCGTACAGAGAGAGAGGTTGTTTCGCAAGCAGTTTCATTTGAGAGACCGATACAATTGTTTGGGGAGTATGGTAAAACTGTTCAATGGTTTGCGTACTACGTGCATAGCATCCGTTCTGTTTTTCAAAAAGCGTAAAGTCTGCTTCGTAGCATCCCTGTTCAAAATCGCTGTCGATGGCAAGAAATCGTGTATCATCCTCTACGATGTAGGCACCCACAGCAACATTTTCAAAACCGTAGCGTGTATTGACATCGAACAGAAAACAGCCGCCATCGTTAAGATGTTCGCGAATACAGGTAAAGAACCCCTCAAGTACCTGAGGCGGAAGGTAGTTGACCATGTCAAAAACTGCGGTAATGACATCGTATCTGCCTTTAAGCTCGCACAGATCTACTGCTTCGGCATCGACGCCTCTGGCTCTGGCACGCTCTGCCATCACCGGACTGAGGTCGATCCCTTTTGCCTTGACACTCGGAAAACGCTGCTGCAGTGCGGCAAGGTAAGCGCCGCTGCCGCATCCGACATCCAGCAGCGAATCGAAAGGGCATTGGGAAAGGGTTTCATAGTAGTAGTTATAAAGTGACGTAATCGCCTCTTCATTTTCAAGCAAGTCCTCCACTTTGGCGTAGAGGTCGAGTGATGCGGTGCTGTTAGCCATTCTTTTCAACGACAGCTTTAATCTGTTCATACAGTGAGAGTATCTCACCTTTTTTAGCATAAAAGCTGTTTTTATTGGCAATGAGATGTGCAGAGGAATCCATAATGTCTTCTGCTACCTTCAGTCCGTTTTCACGCATGGTATTGCCTGTTTCAACAATGTCGACAATAGCATCGGCAAGCCCCACAAGCGGTGCCAGTTCAATAGAGCCGTAGAGTTTGACAACCTCGACACCTACCGCTTTTTTCGCAAAGTAATTTTTGGTAATGTTGACCATCTTGGTTGCCACTTTAATGTTAGGGCGTGACCAATCGAGTTCATCTTCGTTTTTAATACCGATCGCAACTTTACACTTGCCAAGCTGCATATCGAGCAGCTGGATAATGTCAAGTTCTTTTTCCGTAATAACATCGAGTCCTACTACACCGATATCGGCCGCACCGTGTTCGACATAGGTGGGAACATCCTGATTACGTACGTTAAGGAAACGGAAGCCCTCTTTTTCCATAATGAGCTCACGCCCTTCAAAACAGAATTCACCACCAAAAATATCGCCAAAAATCTCCAGCGTCTGCTCTGCGATTCTCCCCTTGGGAAGTGCAACGGTTAACATTATCTACTCCATCTATATTAAATATAAAAGCTTTTCCCAAGAAAAGCAAACCAAAATTCTTAATTCCTAATTCCTCACTCCTGCACGCAGTGCATGCACCATTCCCTTGAACACCAGTGTTTCATCATACATAGCATTGGCAAAGAAGCCGGCAATGATTTCACCGTCTCCACCTGTAATATAGAGCGGTTTGCTCTGCGAGAGTGTTTCAATAAGGGTTTTGATAGGCGCGATTATACCATAGCTTATCTGCCCTTTGGTTGTACGGGGAAGCTGTGTAAGTGAAATATCGGTATCAAGCGCTGTTTCAAGTACCGGAGAGATGCGGGTATAACTCTTCTGCAATGCCAAAAGCCCGGGGTAGATAAACCCGCCTTTGTAAATGCCCCGTTCCATCACATCCACCGTAATGGCAGACCCCGCATCAATAAAGACACCATTGTCATGGCTCAGACACAGTGCCCTTCGGTCTACACCCATTGTGTCATATTCACCGGGAATGTGTATTTTATTGGAAATGTTCTCCCACACAGTT
>WGDG01000053.1 GCA_015493425.1 Sulfurovum sp. | reverse complement strand
ATCATGAGCCTTGGCGGTATCGCCATCGCCATTGGTGCGATGGTGGATGCCTCCATTGTTATGATCGAAAATGCCCACAAAGCCATCCACAAACAGGAGGGGAAACTCGGCAGACCTCTTGAGAACAAAGAGCGCATCGCTGCCATAGTCGGCGCGGCACAGGTTGTCGGACGCCCCATCTTCTTCGCTTTGGCACTGGTAGTGGTCTCGTTTCTGCCTATCTTCGCGCTTTCAGGCCAGGAGGGGCTGCTTTTTTCTCCCCTTGCCTACACCAAAACCTTTGCAATGACCGCGGGTGCTCTGCTTGCCGTCACCCTTGTGCCGGTGCTGATGATCTACTTTGTCAGAGGCAAGATCACGCCGGAGTCGAAAAACCCGCTCAACCGCTTTTTCATCTGGCTCTACCACCCTGTGCTGGTGTGGGGGCTGAAGCTCAAATACCTTGTCATCGGCATCGCAGCAGCCCTGCTCATACTCGCCGTGCCGCTCTATGAGAAGCTCAACTGGGAGTTCATGCCGATGCTCGACGAGCAGACAGTGATGTATATGCCTGTCACCCCCTACGGCATCTCCGTCGACCAGTCCAAAGCGCTGACGCAAAAGACCGACGCCATCATCAAAAGCTTTCCCGAAGTGGCCACGGTATTCGGCAAGGGGGGACGCGCCAACTCCGCTACCGACCCCGCACCGCTTGGGATGATAGAGACCATCATCACCTTCAAACCCAAGTCGCAGTGGCGTCCAGGCATGACCACGGAGAAACTGATGGCAGAAATGGACAAAGCGCTTCAGGTACCGGGTCTCGTCAACTCCTGGACCTACCCCATCAGAGGACGTATCGATATGCTGCTCTCGGGTATCAGAACACCGCTTGGCATCAAGCTTTACGGCAAGGATACCAAAGGACTGCAGCAGGTCGCACAGCAGATAGAAGCGAACCTGAGAAACCTCAAAAGCACGCAGAGTGTCATCGCAGACCAGGCGAGTGCAGGCTACTTCATCGATATCGACATCGATACCGAAGCACTCAAGCACTACGGTATCAGCAAAGACCTGCTGCTGGAATACACCTCTACCGCCATCGGGGGGAAACAGCTGACAACGATGTACAAAGGACTGGAGCGCTACCCCATCGCCCTGCGTCTGGAAGAGGATGAGCGCCGCAATCTTGACGAGATACGCAACATTCAGATAAAGACACCGCTTGGTTTCGTACCGCTCTCCACTTTTGCCAAGGTCGCTTACCGCGAAAGCGCCTCGGTCATCAAGAGTGAAATGGCTACACCGGTGACCTTCATCTACATCACGCCAAAACTCGGCATGAGTGTCGTTACCTACAAAGAGGAGGCGATCAAGGCACTCAAAGACCTCAAACTGCCCGCAGGCTACCACATCGAGTGGGCAGGACAGTCGGAGTACCTCGCCTCAGCGATGCAGAAGATCATCTGGATCGTTCCGACCGTACTGCTTGTCATTCTGGTACTCATCTACTTCGCACTCAAAGAGATGACACCGACACTCATTGTCTTCTTCACCCTGCCTTTTGCGCTTCTTGGAGGGCTGCTCTACATCGACCTGCTCGATTTCAATATGAGCATCGCCGTCATCGTCGGTTTCCTCGCCCTGCTTGGGGTTGCGGCGGAAACCGCCATTGTGATGATCGTCTACCTCAAAGAGAGTGTGGAGGAGGCCAAAGCGCGTCTTGGCGACACGTTCGATGCCAAAGCGCTCAACGACGCCATCTACGAAGGTGCCGTACAGCGTGTCCGCCCCAAACTGATGACCGTCTTCGCCATCCTCGCGGGCCTGCTGCCCATCATGTACACTCATGGCGTAGGCTCGGAAGTGATGCAGCGCATCGCCGCGCCTATGATAGGCGGCGTTGTAACCTCGGCAGTACTCAGCTTGCTTTTGATCCCGATTTTCTATATGATGTATGAAAAGAGAAAATTAAAAGGTAAAAATTAACAAGGAGAAACGGATGTATAAATATATTTTTCTATCACTATCACTCATCACTATTACTTCCCTCTTTACAGGATGTAATGAGAAGGAAAAAACCAAATCCCTGACTGAGGGCGGCATGAAGTGTGGTGCTGGCAAGTGCGGCTCCTCCATGGTCGACGGCTCTGCCGTACTGATAAAGAAGAAGCTCAACATCCTCAACCAGATGGACAAAGATGACTATCGACGCACCTGTGTCCTCGAAGCAAAAAGCACAAAAGCACTCTACAACTGTGTACGCGATCCAGATACTGGTAGACTGGCTATCAAGCCCAAAGAGACCAACACCACCACTTTCAAAAGTAAAATCACCGTAGAGAAAAAAGCACCGGCAAAAGAGAAGAATGCTACGATGAAGTGTCAGGCGGGCAAGTGCAGCGGAGGGAAATAGGGATTGAGGATTGAGGATTGAGGATTGAGGATTGAGGATTGAGGATTGAGGATTGAGGATTGAGGATTGAGGAAATTTTGCATGGCTTGATTGAAGTCCACCTTAAAAGTTTCGTCATTCCTGCAAAAGCAGGAAGCTTTACGCCCATAAACCAACAATAGCTTTTCTTTTTTCTTTGCTTCGTTTCTCTTTTTCTTCGTGCTGCTACAAAGAAAAAAGAAATGAAGGAACACATCCCAAACGAGTAATCAATGTCAAGATTCTATATCAAGTGTGAGATGAGAAGAATAGTATAATAGTCTATCTAAAATATGAGAAAAAGTGGGAAAATATAGAGAGGAGGTTCAAAAGCCCGAAGGCTTTTGAGAGGTGCGGGTCTTACTTCAGACCTGCGATATAGTCAGCAACTTCTTTGATCTGAGCATCAGTCAGAGAAGCAACTTGACCTTTCATCAGTGCACCCATTCCGTGCTGATTCAGAGTACCTGCTTTGTAACCTTCAAGCAGTTTAACAGTTTTAGCTGCATCTTCACCTTTGATGATTGCAGATTTACCGAGTGCAGATTTTTCTCCGTTTTGACCGTGGCATCCTGCACATTTAGCGAAGATAGCGGCACCGTCAGCCATAAGAAGTGAAGAACCAGCGAAGATCATTGCGATTGCGATTTTTTTCATGTTTATATCCTTTTGAATAAAATTTGGCCTAAATTATAGCGACCATAATTTAAAGTTAACTTAGAAGGGACATGCCCTCACCGCTTAACAAGATGGAACGTTTCCGGAATCAGAGGCGTACTCATGTGCAAAGTCGTAAACATCGTTTACATACTTGTCTTTGAGTTTCAGACCCGGGCAGATCTTCTCTGCCTCTTCCTTGAACTTTCCGGCACCTTTAATTTCTTCCCACTCGCTTTGAGTGTGTTTAACTGCAAACTTCGCACCGGAAAAACCGCAGGCAGCTTTCATCTTCTTCATGTAAATTCTCTTACCTTTGTTAATGTCAGCCATTGCAGAGGTAGAGAGTAATGCCATGCCAAGAAGTGCAGCTGCTGCAACTTTTGTCATCTGTGTCATTGTATGTCCTTTGTGTCGTTTTACAACAAAGAGATAATAGCATGAAATTGTGAATAAATTGTGAATAGAAGAGAGTAAGCAGTGACAGGAACCTGTCCTCTGCTTCAGGAAGTTACAGTTGGGCAGTACACCCTTTCAACATTTTGGTACGACACCGTCACTTGCATACTTATAGGAGAAGTCATAGACATGTTTCCACCATGATTTTCTAATCTTTTTGACATTAAGTCTTGGACAGATCTTTTTGGCTTCCTGTTTAAACTTGCCGTCATCCCAAATATCTTCCCACTCTGCCTGGGTATGGTTCCTTGCAAAACGTACGCCGGAAAATCCGCATTTCTTACGAAACTTCTTCTTAAAAATCTTTTGACCTTTTTTCGCATTTGCCATCACAACAGTCGGCATGGAAGCAGAGACAAAGAGTGCAAGCACCAAAATGGTAAACAGTTTTTTCATCTGAGACCTTCTATAACTATAAATTATCGCATAATATGCGACTCTAAAATATTATAACTACTTCAACTTATCAAAAACCTTAAACTTTTCCCAATAAATATCAATTGCTTCATCAAGCTCCTTTTCAGAGAGGGTTGTAGGCTTTTTAACCCCATAGGTATCAAGAAAAAGTTTGGACATTTGCGAGATACTCCGTGACGGATACTTCAGATAGTGTTTGACCCCTGCTTTAACAAACCGTTCACTGCTGTAGACAAGCAGATAGTTTTTAAACATCTGTTCCAAAGAAGTGGGCAGATTTTGATGGCAGGGAACACAGTTGCGTTCGTACACGTTGTCTCCGTAAGCAAAAGAAACAAACAGCCATAATAATAGTATTAATGTTCTTTTCACACCTCATCCTTCCAGTAAATTGTAATAGTCATCCCTTTACTCTCTTTTGAGTCAACCGCCACTTCCAAACCATATTCATCCAAAATTTTCTTGACAATACTCAGTCCCACACCAAATCCCCCTTCACTGCTGTTAAAACGCAGGTAACGGTCAAACATCAGCGGAATCTTTTCTTCTGCGATACCGATCCCCGTATCACGTATGCTGAGCTTCTCTTTGTCAAGCACAATTTCAATACGTCCGCCGCGTTTGTTATACTTGACAGCATTGCTGATCAGGTTGTCGATAACCCGTGTCAGCTTTCGTCTGTCCATCACAACGGTCACGGCATCGAGGTTCAATTCAAATGCTAACTGTTTGGAACGGGCAAGCACTTCAAAGTACTCGACCCTGTCAGTTATCAGCCCGGCAACATCAATAGGCTCATCTTCATTCTCTTTCTCCTGCTCAAGCGTAAGAAATGTCAAATCTTTATAGAGCGTAGAAACTGTACGTGCAGCAATATCGATACGTTCAAGTTTTTTGCGGTTCTTCTCAATCATCACCGATTTGTCCATGGTTTCAATATTGGCCAAAATGGCAGCAAGCGGTGTATTGAGTTCATGTGTCGTATCTTTGATAAAACGGTCAAGCAGCATGATCGAATCTCGCATCGGTTTTAAGAAGCGTTTTGCCAGATAGAGGCCAAGGAGCATGAAGACAACAAAGGCAATACCGCCGTAGAGTACAATGTCTTTCCATGTTTGCACTGCCCATGTCTTGTCCTCGGGAATCTCGATAACAAGGTATCGCGTCCCAAGATAGTAGGTATCCAGCCCTTTAACAAAATGGATGTAGCCGTCTTTGATAGATATTTCATTGTCAAAATCATGCTCTTCCCGCTTGTTGAGTGAAAAAATTTTATTGTATTCAATATCGTAAATAGCAGAGGTGAAGCTGGGATCTCTCGGATACCGGGTGCGTTCAGGAAAGAAGTAATGCAGTACCTTCAGACGCTTGACCTGTACATAGGCATACTGTGCCATTGTTGCACGCTTGTCCGAAAGCATCAGTTTACGCTGGCTCTCATAGTAATAAAGCGACAACAGTGCAATCGCGGCAAGTACCATTGCCACATAGAGTGTCAGAAACCGGTAAAGTGATTTTTTTTCACTTCTGAGTAATGAACTTGTAGCCCTGCTTCTTGATGCTGACAATGGTATCCTTCCCGACCAGTTTACGAAGATTTTTAATGTAGGTTCTAAGTGCCGAGTCGCTCGGCTCTTCCTCATAGTCCCACAGATGGCTGTAGATACGCTCGTGTGAGAGTACTTCGCCCCGTGCAGACATAAAAAGTTTGAGCAGCTTTGACTCTTTGTTGCCAAGCATCACGCTTTCTCCGTCAATAAGAAGCTCCTCGGTTTTGGGATTGTAGGCAATATGCTCAGTAACAGGAATCACTTCGCTGACATCGTGGTAAAAATTGCGTTTAAGCAGTGTCTCCACACGGATGAGCAGCTCTTTCATGGCAAAAGGTTTGCGGATGTAGTCGTCACATCCGCTTTCAAAGCCTTTTTCAAGATCATCGACACTGTCCATTGAGGTAATGTAAATAGCCGGCGTACCAACACCCTCTTTCCGGCTCTCTTTAAGCAATTCAAGCCCATCGATACCGGGTACATTGATATCAAGCAGCAACAGATCAAATTTTGTTTCGTAAAGTTTTTCCTGCGCTTCATAGCCGTCATAGACGGGCACCACCGTATAGCCGTTCTCTTCAAGAAACTCGGCAACAGTATCGTTCAGGTTTGCATCATCTTCAAGCAACAGTATCTTGCGCATTCTTTTCCTCATTAGAATAGGTATGAGGAGATAATAGCACAACTCTCTTTGAAGTGCACTTCTTTAAATGTATCGTGTCACCCACTGTTTTATCTGATCTGCACTCAGTGCACCACTGACACGGTCAACCTCTTTCCCGCCTTTGAAGAGTACCATCGTAGGAATACTTCGGATACCGAACTGGCCGCCAAGTTGAGGATTGTCCTCTGTGTTGACCTTGAGAAACTGTGCCTTTAACGGCAGGCTGCGTGCGGCTTCCTCAAATGCCGGTGCCATCATACGGCAAGGCCCGCACCAAGGTGCCCAGAAATCGACAACGATCGGCAGATCAGAATTGGCAATAAAGGTATTGAACTTTGCAGTGTCTACTTCAACAGGCTTACTCTCCAACAGCGAATTTTTACAATTCCCGCAGTTGGCTTTTGCATAAGAGTCTTTCTTTGGGATACGGTTCACTTTCATACAGTGTGGACATACAACATTCACAGTCATTTTTTACCTCCAGAATTGATAATTTTCAGTCTTATTTCATATAGTGTAAGTATTATAGCACAGCATGAAGCAACAGAATGTGCCTTTGGTTGCATTTATGGCTTAAAGCCAGTGATAGTGTAATAAGAAATTTTTTTTAAGGATGAAAAATGGCAGTGCAAGAATTGATTGTAGGCGGCGGATGTTTCTGGTGTACCGAAGCGGTATTTGAGAAGCTAAGAGGCGTACTTGATGTAGAGAGCGGCTATGCCAATGGAGAGATACCCAACCCCACCTACCGTCAGGTTTG
This sequence comes from Sulfurovum sp., assembly GCA_015493425.1. Taxonomy (GTDB): domain Bacteria; phylum Campylobacterota; class Campylobacteria; order Campylobacterales; family Sulfurovaceae; genus Sulfurovum. The sequence continues at coordinate 270 of WGDG01000053.1, read as the reverse complement.
CAACGGCGATACGGGGTATGCCGAAGTGATCAAGATCACCTACGATGATACCGTCATTGACCTGGACACCCTCTTTGATGTCTTCTTCGTCACCCACAACCCGACTACGCTCAACCGTCAGGGAGCCGATGTAGGCACGCAGTACCGCTCCTGCATCTGCTACCAAAACGATGAAGAACTCGAAGCGGCAAAACGTGCCATAGAGCGTGCACAGGCCAACTACGCCGACCCCATCGTTACCACACTCGAACCACTGAAGAACTACTACCC
>WGDG01000052.1 GCA_015493425.1 Sulfurovum sp. | reverse complement strand
GATGAACTGTACCACAATGATCGCGACGATAAAACCGATCGTTGACCATACCTCTTCGGGTGTTTCGATACCCGATTCGAAAAAGACCGAATGGACGATCTCGTAGCCGGCGTAGAGGATTCCCAGCCCGCCGACTACGGCGGCGAGATCTTCGAGTTTGTGCAGACCTTAGGGGAAACGTTCCGATTTGTGGGCGGCGAAAAAGAGCGCGAGGAAGATGAGCAGCGCCCCGAAGACATCGGAGATGGAGTGAATACCGTCTGCGACAACGAGCGTAGAGCCCATCATCCATCCCCACCCCAGCTTGGCCGCCGCCAATGCGGCATTGAGCAGCGTGGAGAAGAAGAGCCAGCGCTGCTTTTCGTCGGTTTTGCGTATGTAGCTGATCATTATCTTTTACCTTTCCTGTCTACAGATATTTTTCACTTCCTGCTTCTCTTCTCAGGGGCAATGCGCTCTACATTTCTGTTGAGTACATCGCTTCGGGAGCCTATATCATCAATATTAAAATGGTATTGGTACCCTTTAAGTTCTTCTATCTTCAAGAGCTTTTTCGGATCAGTATAGAGCATATGCTTCATCGCTTCAAATGCCAGTTTCTCCACCTCATCTATATCTTCGGGAGTAACCTTCCGTTGCGCTTTCTGTTTGGCCTTGATCTCTTCCTCTTTGTGTTTGAGTGCTTTGAGAAAGGCTTTATCCCTGAGTGAGACTTTGTAGGTTTTGCCCGTGGAGATGCACTGCACGATGAATGCACCCCCGAGGCTGTTGTCAAGGGAGAGGGTTTTGTGGTTGATGCGTGCACCGCTCATCAGCGCAGAGGTGTCCACCAGACAGGGGCTGTTTTTTGCCACAACCCTGATGTCCGTTCTGTCGATGACACCGTCATCAAAGAGCTTTGGCAGCACATGGGAGAGCTCCACATAAGCAAGCACCAGCCCGTCACACAGATGCCCGTGTGAGCGCGCAAGCGTTTTGATGTCAAGCTTTTTTGGGAAACGGTTGTATCTTCCAAGCGCACTGTCGGTGTCCCGCACCATCACAGGCTTTGCATTGGGCGCATTTTTTACCGTCTTTTCATAAAAGGCATCATCAATGTTCAGGTGCTCTGCGGCACATGCCGAAATGACTGCAAGTGTCAAAAGCATGCCGACTCTACGCATTGTTTTTCGCCTCTTCGATAAGCTTTACAACCTCATCGATACTGAGTACCTTTCCTGTAGAGACCACTTTGCCGTCGATCACCAGTCCGGGGGTACTGACGACATTGTACTTCATGATCTCCATAATGTCATCGACCTTGACCACCTCATGAAAACCGCCCACCTTGGCGACTGCCTGCTCCACTACCTTTTCAAGTGCCACACACTTGGCACATCCGGTTCCCAGAATTTCTATTTTCATCATCTCTCTCTTTGAAACTATTTTGTTTCCACTTTACGTGAAAAATACTCTTTCGGATGGGCACAAACAGGACATTTTTCCGGTGCTTTTTTCCCGTAATGGACATGCCCGCATACTTCACAGATCCAAACTTCTTCATCTTCACTTTCAAATTCATGCCCTTCGCTTAGGCGCGCAAGCAGTTCTTTGTACATCTTCTCATGTTCAACTTCAACCTTTCCGATGTTCCGAAAGAGTCTTGCCGCTTCATCGTGACCTTCCTCTTTGGCAATAGCGGCAAAATCAGGATACATCGTCAAGTTTTCATAACTTTCGCCGGCAATAGCATCTTTTAAATTTTCCAATGTATCGTTCCATGAAACTTCAGAATGGTTTTTCATACGGTTGTACAGAGCCAGCTCAAGTTTTGCATGCTCTTTTTCATTGTTCGCTGCACGCTGAAAATGTGCCGCAATATCACGATAGCCCTCTTTTTGCGCTACCTTTGCATAATACTCATAACGGTTCCTCGCCTGGGATTCACCTGCAAACGCTTTTAGCAGATTGACCAGTGTCACATCGACCGTAATGGACGACATCGCCTGTCCGCAGCAGTGCAGCTCTCCACCTCCGACTTCCTGTACCTCCACTACATTTCCGCAAATGTCACATCTATAGCTTTCATATTTTTTCATACGCTGTTCCTTCCTCTCATTATTGTATGAGCGCTTTGATCTCATCGACGCTCAATACTCTGCCCGTACTTTTAACTACCCCGTCGACAACAAGTGCCGGAGTGGTAGTGACACGGTAATTGGCAATTTCCTGCACATCTTCGACCTTGACGACTTTATAGTCACTGCCAAGCGCTTTGACCGCCTCTTTTGCAGCCTCTTCAAGCGCCTGACACTTCTTACAGCCGGTTCCCAACACTTCTATTGTACCTTTTTTGGTCGTAGAGAACGAAAATGCACCTGCCCCTTTGGCTACACTCTCCAGTTTGGCAGCAGGCGCAGCACAGCAACTCTCGCTTGTCTCATTTGACGCAGGCGTCGCGCAGCAACCCGATGCCGGATCGCATGTACCCATCTTCATCTCAAGCGGACACCAGTTGATAATGCCGGTGATCAATGGGATCACCCCAAGATAAAACCACGCGTTGCCGCTGTAGACACCATAGCCGATCAGGGCTAACCCTATGACGATTCTTACGATTCTGTTTGTGCTCATCTGTTTTTCCTTTATTTTAGAATGTAGTTAAAGAGATACCCGATACAGATGATCCCCACTCCGACAATACCGAAGAAGATGGCGATCAGCTTGGTATGAAGTATCTTTTTGAGAATCATCGCTTCGGGCAGGCTGAGCGCAGTGATCGCCATCATGAAGCTCAGCGCCGTACCCATCAGCATCCCTTTTTGTGTCAGCACTTCAACCAGCGGCATGACACCCGCGGCGTTGGAGTACATCGGGATACCGAGAATG
>WGDG01000051.1 GCA_015493425.1 Sulfurovum sp. | reverse complement strand
CTATTACGCATGCAGGTGATACGACCTGCAGAATCGCTGTCACCGAAAAAGAGAGATGCTATTGCGTATATTACGCATAAAGCACCGATAGTGTCAGAACGATACAAGTGGTATAACCAGTAAAGCATTACACTTCGTTACACTCTTTGCGCATACTTCGATATGGGATATCTCTTTTGACATATCTTCAAATTGATTCGAAAGGATAAAAAATGAAAACAATATTGGTATTGCTAATGGTAAGTGTATTAGGATTGGCAGATAACAGTCAATGGGCAGAGTATAAAAAATCGTGTGAAAAAACAGGAGGAAAAGCATACAAGGTAAAAGCTGATAGATTTGAGTGTAAAAAGCAAAACCGTGCAAAACATGTAGATGCCAACAAGGTAAACAAAAAAAAGACAGTTGAAGGCGCAAAATACAGGGAAGGCATTGACCCAATGATATCGGCAAAGTTTTAATTTTCATACCTCTAATGATTATCTTGTTCCCATTGTCCCCGATGGGAACGCATAAGAGACTATAAACCACCACAATATTTCCACATCAATCAAGACTGATTTTCATTTATAATTTTTGGCAGAATCAGTATACTATCAAAATAGTTTTCATCAATAGGGTAGCGGCATTAGCCACCTTAACCCCCCTCTAACCCGCATTTGGGTATAATCGCGAAATTCTATAGGAGCGTGTCAGGTGACAAAAAGAGTATTGGTAAAATTCTCCGGTGAGGCGCTTGCCGGCAAAGAGGGCTACGGGATCGATACAAAGATCCTCAACTACATTGCAGGAGAAATCAAAGAGCTGGTCGACAACGGTGTCGAGGTGGCAGTGGTTGTCGGCGGTGGAAACATTATTCGTGGTGTTACGGCTGCGGCGGACGGCATCATCAAAAGAACTTCGGGTGACTACATGGGGATGCTCGCAACGGTCATCAACGGCGTAGCCATTCAGGAAGCACTCGAACATGCAGGTCTTGAAGCGCGTCTTCAGTCTGCTATCGATATGCATGAGATCGGTGAAGCGTTTATTATCAGACGTGCCAGACGACATCTGGAAAAAGGTCGTGTGGTTGTCTTTGCCGGTGGAACGGGCAACCCTTACTTTACAACAGATACCGCTGCAACACTGCGGGCTTCAGAGATCGAAGCAGATCTATTGATTAAGGCGACCAAAGTAGATGGTGTCTACGACAAAGATCCAAAGAAATTTGACGATGCTGTCAAACTTCCGGCACTGACGTATGATCAGGCGCTGAATGATCACATTAAGGTAATGGATGACACGTCTATTGCGTTAGCGAAAGAGAACGGTCTGCCGATTGTTGTCTGTAATATGTTTGAGAAGGGCAACCTGCTTGCCATTATCAACGGTGATATGGATCTCTGTTCTATCGTAAAGTAGAACATTGTAACACATTGTAAAAAACTGAAATATGAAGGATATAAGATGATTAGAACAGAACAATTGACTGCCAAAGCCCTTGAGAGAGTCGATTACGACAAATACCTGCTGGCAAAAGCGGTAGGTAAGCGTGCTGAAGAGATTGCAAACGGTGCTACACCGCTGGTAGATGCAGACCCGAAAACAACAAAACACACCGACATTGCCCTGCTTGAAATTGCAGAAGGCAAACTCAACGTCAACCTTGAGGGATAATTTCCCTTGGATGCCTTCCTTGAACGCGTCAAAGCGATCCATACGATCGAGGAGGCGACATCTCTTCTTTGGGAAAAGCTTCCCGAACACTCCGAACAGACTACCAAAGCACTTGATTTAGCCCTAACTGCACATGACGGGCAGTTTCGCAAAAGTGGAGAGCCCTATATTGTTCATCCTATTTTGGTAGCTGCTATTACTGCAACCATTTCAGGTGATGAAACCATGGTACAGGCCGCACTGCTGCATGATGTAGTAGAAGATACCACCTTTGACCTTGAAGACATCCGTGAAGGATTCGGTGACGATGTTGCGCACATGGTTGAGGGATTGACCAAAATCGTCGAGATTCGTGACGAAGAACTTGTCCCGTCAGGATCGGACGATCGCCTCATCTCTTCGGCACTAACATTCAGAAAGATGCTGATCGCTTCCATCAAAGATATTCGTGTTTTGGTCATCAAGCTCTGTGACCGCCTGCACAATATGCTCACCCTCGATGCCCTTCCTCCACACAAGCAGAAGCGCATTGCCGAAGAGACGCTGGTGGTCTATGCGCCCATCGCGCACCGTCTTGGTATTTCACGTTTGAAAAATCACCTTGAAGATCTGAGTTTCTACTACATCTACCCCGAAGATTATGCCAAAATAGATGCATACATGAAAGCCCATGCACAGAACCTGCAGTTCAAACTTAATGCATTCATTCAGAAAGTGCGAAAGATCATGGAGCAGAACGGTTTTGAGAGCAGTACTTTCGAAATCATCGGACGTGTAAAACACTACTATTCGATCTATCTTAAAATGCATCGTAAAGGGGTGAGCATTGAAGAGGTGCTTGACCTGTTGGCTATACGTATCATTGTCAACCAACCGCTGGAGTGTTACAATGTACTGGGGCTGATGCACCTACACTTCACACCGCTTATCTCACGTTTCAAAGACTATATTGCTGTGCCTAAAGAGAACGGCTACAAAACGATTCATACAACGCTCTTTAACGAAGAGGGGATCGTTGAGGCACAGATACGTACACGCGAGATGCACCGTCTTGCAGAGTATGGGGTTGCCGCACACTGGAAGTACAAAGAAGGCAGTGACAGTGTCAATCTGCAATGGCTTGAGAGTCTCTCATACCAGAATGAATCGGTTGAAGAGTTTTACGAGCTTGCCAAAAGCGATCTTTTTTCAGAAGATATTACCGTTTTCTCTCCCAAAGGGGATTACTATACGCTGCCAAAAGGTTCTGTGGCGCTTGACTTTGCCTATGCTATTCACTCTGAAGTAGGCTCTCACGCTGTGGGTGCATTGGTTAACAAACAGAAAGCATCTCTGCTCACGGTACTAAAAAACGGTGATATCGTGCGTATTCTAAAAGACGATAAGCCGCATCTGCACTGTTCCTGGCAGGATGCAGTCAAAACCTCCAAGGCCAAAGAGGGAATCCGAAGTCAGTGCCGTGCACGCCTGAAAGAGACCGATACCTTCTCGGCCTACAACATTCTTGCTACACTTTTTAACCAGAGCAAAGAGGGGATCATCCAGCGCATAGAAGCATTGGGACTGGGTGAGACGATCTATAAACTGCCGACACAGCTTGATTTTTTTAAAGAGGTGATTCATAAACTGGCTACCTATATGGGGGCAAAAGAGGTACGTTTCTGGGAGTTGCTTAAAAAGGGTTACAAGAAACCGCAGCCAAAGGAGATCGATCATTTTCGATTCTTTACCAATAAGTCCCTGGACGGGGTAGAGTTCGATTATTGCTGCCATCCGAAAGTCGGGGATCAGATTGTAGCATTTTATAAGGACAGTAAGGCTATTATACACCATAAATTGTGTAAGAAAGCCTATGCCAAAATTGTGCATGGGGAGCCGATGCTTTTTGTCCAGTGGCGAAGCACCAAGCTTTCGCGCTATCGCCTTATTATCAGCCTGCAGAACCAAAAAGGGATATTGGCAAAGCTGCTGGCTGAGCTCTCATCACTGGATATGAATGTCGTTAGCATCGAGTTGGGTATTCACAGTTCTGAAAGTGCAGAGTACTGCCAGATAGAGGCGGAGAGTTCGGAGAGCCGCAAGCAGGTACTCGAAGAGAAGATCGCACAAAAATTCAAGCTGATCGAGATGATCAGTCTGGATGACGCATACAACAAGTAAGAAGGAAAGAGAAGAAAATGTCAGTCAATCAAGCGTTGGAAGAGATTCGCAGGGGAACTGCCGAAATTATTGATATGGAGCGTATCGAAACACTGGTGAAGCGTTTTTACGAAACGGGTGAAACCTATACTGTCAAAGCGGGTTTTGACCCTACCGGTGCAGATTTGCATCTTGGTCATACGGTACTGCTTCAGAAGCTGCGTGCATTCCAGAATCACGGGGGAAGAGTTCAGCTGCTCATTGGTGATTTTACTGCAACTATCGGTGACCCGACAGGCAAGAGTGAAACACGAAAAGTACTTGACAGAGAAACTATTCTTGCCAATGCCCAGACCTATCAGGATCAGGTATTCAATATTCTCGATGAAGATAAAACAGATGTAGTATTCAACTCTGCATGGCTTGAAGCACTTGGTGCAGCAGGCATGGTGGCTTTGACAACGACATTCAATGTTGCACGAATGCTTGAGCGTGATGACTTCGAGAAGCGTTACAAAGCGGGGCAGAGTATCTCTATTTCAGAATTTATCTATCCACTGTTACAGGGGTATGACTCAGTAGAGCTGAAATCAGATATTGAAATTGGAGGGACAGATCAGAAGTTCAACCTGCTGATGGGACGTCAGCTTCAGCGTACGTACAATGTCGGCAAAGAGCAGGCGGTACTAATGATGCCGATCCTCGAGGGGCTTGATGGCGTGCAGAAGATGAGCAAGTCGCTTAATAACTACATAGGCATTACCGAAGCCCCCAAAGATATTTATGCGAAAACGCTCTCCATATCCGATGAGCTGATGTGGCGCTACTATGAGCTGCTGAGTGAAAAACCGCTCGAGGAAATTGCACAGATGAAAGCTGACGTGGAAGCAGGTACACTGCACCCCAAAACTGCAAAAGAGAATCTGGCAATGGAGCTGGTGACACGTTTTTACGATGAAGAAGCGGCCAAAGCGGCCAAAGCGGAATTTGACAATGTCTTTAAGGCGAACAAGCTGCCGGATGATATGCCGGAAGTGACTGTAGAAGAGGGGATATGGGTATGCAAAGCGCTGGTAGATGCGGGCATTGAGCCTTCGACTTCACAGGCACGCCGTGACATCAAGCAGGGTGCTGTGCGTATCGATCAGGAAAAAGTAACCGATGAAAAAACGAACCTTGAAAAAGGAGAATACATATTACAGGTCGGAAAACGTAAATTTGCAAAAGTGAAGGTGGGAGCATGACATTCAAACCATTAAAAATTGGAAAATATACGATTGAAAAACCGATTATTCAAGGGGGTATGGGTGTAGGTATCTCCTGGGATCAGTTAGCCGGAACGGTTTCCAAAGAGGGGGGACTGGGTGTTATCTCTGCCGTAGGAACCGGAGTTTACAAAGACCGAAGCTATCTTGACGATAAAGAGATGGTGGGAAAAGAACACCGCCCTCTTGATGCGATCAACTTCTATTCCTACAAAGCGCTTAAGCAGATTTTTGACAATGCCAGAAAAATTTGTGGTGACAAGCCTCTGGCTGCAAATGTCCTTTATGCACAAAATGATTACAACCGTGTGGTGGAAGATGCCTGTAAAGCCGGAGCGAATATTATCATTACCGGTGCCGGGCTTCCGCTTACGATGCCCGAAGCGACCAAAAACTATCCGGATGTAGCACTGGTTCCCATTGTCTCTACCGCAAAAGCATTGAGAATTCTCTGTAGACGATGGAAAAAGCAGCATAACAGACTGCCCGATGCTGTCATTGTCGAAGGTCCGCTCAGCGGCGGACATCAGGGATTCAAGTACGAAGAGTGTTTCCTGCCCGAAAATCAATTGGAGAACATATTGCCGCCGGTGGTTGAAGAGGCGAAGAACTGGGGAAGTATGCCTATTATTGCTGCCGGTGGTGTTTGGGATCATGATGATATTGTACATATGATGGAACTGGGTGCAAGCGGCGTACAGCTTGGTACACGATTCATCGGTACAGTAGAGTGTGATGCAAGCGATGTGATGAAACAGAAGATCATCGATGCCAAAGAAGAAGATATCAAACTCTTTAAATCTCCTGTAGGCTATCCTGCGCGTGGTGTCAAGAGTGAACTGCACAAGCGTATTGAAGAGGGAACGGCACCTAAAGTCGCGTGTATCTCCAACTGTGTGGCACCATGTAACCGTGGAGAAGAGGCG
>WGDG01000050.1 GCA_015493425.1 Sulfurovum sp. | reverse complement strand
GGCGGAGATGCGACAGGACGCTATATGCACTACTTTGCGATGGTGCAGAACAAACATCAGCTTCAGCGTAATACTTTGGTGTATGACCTGCTGATCCAGAATGGGCGTTGCTATGGTGTCAAAGCGACAGTCAATTATGAACCGACAACCATTTATGCCGATGACGTGATCATCGCTTCAGGGGGAATCGGATCACTCTATGCCTACAATACGAATTCCAGAACGGTCTCGGCAGATATTCACGGTATCTGTGTTGAAAAGGGCATTGAGCTTGCCGATATGGAATTTATGCAGTTCCACCCGACAGTCTTTGTTGAAACACCCTTTGCGCGTAAACTGCTGCTGACTGAAGCACTGCGCGGTGAGGGGGCACACGTCGTAGGTGAAAAAGGAAACCGTTTCCTCTTCGAATATGACGAACGCGGTGAACTTGCCAGCCGTGATATTGTCGCCCGCGGTATTTTTGACTACAAGCGTAAGACAGGTGAAAAAGCCTACCTCGACTTTTCAATGTTCGAAGAGGCGTGGTTTCATGAGCGCTTCCCCAACATAACGCGTACCTTTGAAGCGTTGGGGTATCATTTCCCGCAGGACAGGGTGCCTGTCTCACCGGCATTTCACTATGCCAACGGCGGTATTAGGTGTGATACGAACGGTTGTATTCCGGGTATGGAAGGGCTGTATGTGATTGGCGAAGCGGCACGTACGGGAGTACACGGTGCCAACCGTCTGGCATCCAACTCACTGCTTGAAGGTGTGGTCTTTGCCCAGCGTGCGGTGGAACATCTGCTTGGCAAAGCGCACAGCGATGCAGCGATGCCTCTCTTTGAGAAGGATTATGGTAACATTCTGCACAAAGAGAATGACAAGGCCTATAAACAGAAACTGCGTCAGGTGATGTGGGAAGATATAGGTATTATCCGTACGACCAGAGGGCTGCATGAAGCGAAGAATCTGATTTATGATATGAAAAATCAGGAGATTGGGCGTTTGCTTCAGTTGCGCCTCAATACCGCTTCGGCTATTGTCGAAGCGGCACTGGCGCGTACAGAATCTTTGGGGTCTCATTATATTGAGTCGTAACCCAAAGCTTGTATAGAATTTTTCAACACGCAGGAGAGAGCATGGAAACAGCAGCCGGACAGGTGGCACAGCATTTGGATCTGACAACGACATGGGTGGGGATCGTCTCACTTATCATTTTTGTAGTAGGGTACTATTTTATCGCAGCTGAAGACAAGTATCATATCAACAAGGCCAAGCCGGCATTGTTGGCGGGTACGGGTATTTTTATGCTGATCGGGCTCTACTTTGCCATCAATGGGCTTGACGGCCGTCCACTGGAAAAAGAGGTTCGCGAGCTGATCTATGAGATCGCGGGTATCTTCTTCTTCCTGATGGTAGCAATGACCTACATTGAAGCGATGATTGACAGAGGGGTCTTCTCAGCACTCCGTTACCGCCTTGTTTCCCGAGGCTATACCTATAAAAAACTTTTTTGGGTAACAGGTTTGCTGGCATTTTTCATTTCCCCGGTAGCAGACAACCTGACCACCGCATTGATCCTTTCGACCGTTCTGATCACTATCGATCGTGAGAACAAAAACTTTCTTGTCCCCGGAGCTATCAACATAGTAGTTGCAGCCAATGCCGGGGGTGCCTGGTCACCGTTTGGGGATATTACGACATTGATGGTGTGGGTAGATGGTAAAGGGGCGTTCAGCGAATTCCTTTTCCTTTTCCCTGCATCGGTTTTGGGATGGTTTGTAACAGCATTCCTGCTGAGCCGTTTTGTTCCGAACGGACAGCCGCCGTTCAATGCTTCGGAAGAGAAAGCGACCATTCAGGAAGGCGGTAAGCAGATTATCGGACTGTTTGCATTGACCATTGTCCTTGCAGTGCTTTCCCACCAGGTACTGCATCTGCCGGCTATGTGGGGAATGATGTTCGGTCTGGCGCTGCTGAAGATTTATGTCTACTATATCAATCAGAATTCCGGCCCGACAAAACTCAATGCCTTTTCCTGGATCGCCAAGATTGAGAACGATACACTGCTCTTTTTCTTCGGTATTCTTGCAGCCGTAGGCGGACTGCATTTTCTTGGCTACCTGGAATACTTTACCAAACTCTATGACCAGTTCGGCCCGACTGCGGTGAACATTGGTGTCGGTTTCCTTTCTGCCGTTGTTGACAACGTACCGGTCATGTCTGCAGTACTGAAAGCCGATCCTAATATGGGTGCGTTTGCCAAAGAGGAGTGGATGCTGGTCACTATGACGGCAGGGGTTGGAGGAAGCCTTATCTCTTTCGGTTCTGCAGCGGGTGTCGGTGTTATGGGGAAACTGCATGGTATCTATACTTTCAGTTCCCATATGAAATATGCCTGGACGGTACTCGTGGGATACATCGTCTCTATTGCTGTATGGTATTTCCAGTTCATTGTTTTGCACATAGGCTAATAAGAGCGAAGAAGAGAGGAAGCATATGCTTCCTGTCGGCAGCTTTATATGCATGAGTGTTTTTCGAAAGATTGATTCATATAAACAGAAGGAAAAAATTTGATGAAACAGGTTCCTATTATTGTACTGGACTTCGGGTCTCAGTATACACAGCTGATTGCACGTAAGCTTAGAGAGTCCGGTGTGTACACGGAAGTGGTGCCGTACCGTGAGAAGATTGAGGATATCAAAGCAAGAAAACCGCAGGGGATCATTCTTTCCGGCGGTCCGGCATCGGTATATGCAGAGGATGCGTATCATCCCGACGACGGAATTTGGGAGCTTGGTCTTCCTATTCTCGGTATCTGTTACGGTATGCAGCTGATTACCCAACATTTCGGTGGAGAAGTACTTCCTGCTGATCATCACGAATACGGTAAGGCGAAACTGCATATCGAAAAAGAAGATTCACCCATCTTCAAGGATGTCAAGCAGGATTCAACGGTATGGATGAGTCACGGTGACCGTGCGGAGAGACTGCCCGAAGGTTTTGAAGTAATCGGAACGAGTGAGAACTCCCCGTATGCAGCGATTGCAGATGAGAACAGAAACATTTATGCCTTCCAGTTCCACCCCGAAGTACACCATTCAGAAGAGGGTGTCGTGATGCTTAAAAACTTTGCCAAACATATCTGCGGCTGTGAGAGCACCTGGAATATGGGAAGCTTCGCCAAAGAGAAGATTGCAGAGATCCAAAAGCAGGTAGGTGACAGAAAAGTACTCTGTGGCGTAAGCGGCGGTGTGGACTCTTCTGTTGTTGCAGCGCTGCTGCACGAGGCACTTCCGAAAGAACAGCTTGTCTGTGTCTTTGTCGATCAGGGACTGCTGCGCAAAGATGAAGCCGAGCAGGTACAGGATATGTTCAAACTGCTTGATATTCCGCTTATTACCATCGATGCCAAAGAGGAGTTCCTTAATGCACTCAAAGGTGTGACCGATCCTGAGCGAAAGCGTAAGATCATTGGTGAAAAGTTTATTGAAGTCTTTGACAAAGAGGCAAGCAAACATACCGATGTGAGTTTCCTGGCACAGGGGACACTCTATACCGATGTGATCGAATCTGTCTCTGTCAAAGGCCCTTCCAAAACGATCAAGTCGCATCACAATGTCGGCGGACTGCCGGACTGGATGACGTTTGAACTCGTTGAACCGCTGCGTGAAATCTTCAAAGATGAGGTACGTAAACTGGGACTTGAACTCGGACTGCCAAAGCATATGATAGGCCGCCACCCCTTCCCCGGACCGGGACTGGCGATCCGTGTGATGGGAGAGGTCAACGAAGAGGCACTTAGACTGCTGCGCGAGAGTGATGCGATCATGCAGGAAGAGCTGCGCGCCACAGGCTACTACGACAAAGTATGGCAGGCATTTACCGTTCTGCTCAATGTACAGTCCGTCGGCGTCATGGGTGACAACAGAACCTATGACAACACTGTCTGTGTCCGTATGGTAGAGTCCGTTGACGGGATGACCGCTACGTTTGCCCATGTACCACATGATGTACTGGAAGGGATCAGTAGAAGAATTATCAATGAGATTGATGGGATTAACCGTGTAGTCTATGATATATCCTCCAAGCCTCCAGCCACCATCGAATGGGAATAATTCTTTCCATTTTACTTCATCTGCGAGGGAGTTTGTTCGGTCACTTACTCCCGAGTAAGCTCCCTCTCAACAACCCTCACAGCTAAAGCAAACTGAAAAGAATTTATAATAACTATCCTTTTTATGTATACTCCCTCACTTCACTCACATCGTTTGCCCAAATCTACGGTAAACTAAAGGCATTATCCGTTTTCATATTTGCATTTACTTTATCTGTGGGGATATTGTAGGGTGCGTAACCACGCACTTTTTAGATGTGTTGAGATAAAAGATATCATTTGTTTCCATGCGGATTGAAGGTGCGAAACATCGCACCCTACGGCAGCTTCCTTTTTTGCAGGAATGGCGGGGACTATTCCTCTTTTTTACACCCTGACGTGTTGAATTCCTGTTCAAGACGTGCTTTTCTGCGTTTGGCATCACGAAGCATTTTGGGTTTGCTTGTTTCGGTGGTGATTTCGGTTTTGGGGACGGCCATCATCATTTCGTCAACATGAGCCGGATCCATTGCCGAAACGTTTTTGATAAACTGGTCAGTTTGTACCATTTTCTTTTGGAGTGTGGCACACTCTTCGCTGTCAAGTGGTGAAGGAGCGGTCTGGGCGCATCCTCCCATGATAATCGCGGTGGCAGTAGTCAGGGCAAATAAGGGTATCTTATACATTTTTGTTCCTTTTGTTTGATTATATTGAATTATTATAGCAAATTACGTATTAAGC